>NZ_FXTB01000003.1:0-300000 GCF_900182605.1 Saccharicrinis carchari | reverse complement strand
CCTTTGAGGACGGCTATTATTTTGTCGTCGGCCTGATTGCCGTCTATCATCCTAAACCCACCAATGGGCCGGGCGTGGGCAATGATGTCGCCATGGGGCACTTCTTTTTCTGTCAGCACGCAAATATCCAGCGGATCGCCATCGCCTTCAACTGCATCGCGTCCTGATTTTTCAGTACAGAACTGGCCTATGCGGGATCCGCAAAATGTTTGTGGTATAAAACCATACAACGCGGGCACTACGTTAGAGTATTTCTGAGGACGATCAATTTTTAAATAACCCGTTTCCTTGTCTATCTCGTATTTAATGGTATCTGTTGGTACCACCTCAATAAAGGTTGTTACTATTTCAGGAGCGTCCTTGCCAATGTGAATGCCGTGCCACGGGTGCGATTTATATCGAAATCCCATCAAACGACCTATGGGATCCATTAAAATATTGGTTGAAAAATCATCTGCCATCTGTATTTTAAAATTTGATTGTTAATAATTGGTGTTGTGCTGCGTTTTTTAACCACACCTTCATTTGGCTCGCAATTTAGTGAAATATTATAGCCGAACACCTACCATAACTCATTAAGGTTACTTTTGTTTAACCTGCCCAACCGGCTTTGTCCAGGTTTCGGTACTGAACTGCTTCTGCGATGTGGTGCGCCTGCACTTGCTCCTGTCCTTCCAGGTCGGCTATTGTTCGTGCCACCTTTATTATCCTATCGTAAGCCCTTGCCGACAAATTACGCTTTTCCATAGCATTTTTCAACACCTCCATAGCAGCATCCGTTGGGGTAGCGTACTGGCGCTGCATTTTAGAATTTATTTGCGCATTGCAAAAAATATTGCTGTAGTCCTTATAGCGTTCGCTTTGTATTTTTCGTGCCATAATAACCCTATCACGGATAACCGCACTCTTTTCGGACGATGAGGCGGTGCTCAGTTCTTTAAAAGGTACGGGCACCACTTCTATTTGCAAATCAATGCGATCGAGCAAAGGGCCGGAGATACGACTCATATAACGCTGGACAGCACCGGCAGCGCACACACATTTTTTATCGGGATGGTTAAAATAGCCGCATGGACAGGGATTCATACTGGTAACCAGCATAAAGCTCGCCGGATAGTCCACACTAAAGCGGGCTCGTGATATGGTGATTACCCTATCCTCAAGGGGTTGCCGCATTACTTCGAGTACGGTGCGCTGAAATTCGGGCAGCTCATCTAAAAAAAGAACTCCGTGATGGGCCAGTGAAATTTCTCCCGGCTGCGGAAAACTCCCACCCCCGACCAGAGCAACATTGGATATGGTGTGATGCGGACTACGAAATGGCCGTTGGGTTATCAATGCTGTGTTGTTTTGTATTTTACCGGCCACAGAATGTATCTTAGTGGTTTCCAATGCCTCGTCCAACGTGAGCGGAGGCAGGATAGAGGGTAGTCGCTTCGCAATCATAGACTTACCGGCACCCGGTGGGCCTATCATTAATAGATTGTGACCACCGGCGGCAGCTATCTCCAGGGCCCGCTTTACCGATTCCTGTCCTTTTACGTCTACAAAATCAATCTCGTAATGCAATAATTGCTCATAAAACTCCTTATTGGCATCTACAACCGTGGGCTTAAGATTATCTTCCCCGTTCAAAAAAGCACCTACTTCAACAATGTTATTGGCGCCATATACGTTTAAACCCTCCACCACGGCTGCTTCCCGGGCATTCTGCAGTGGTAGTATCAATCCTTTAAAACCTTCGGCCTTGGCACGCACCGCAATAGGCAGCGCACCCTTTACCGGTTGCAAACTGCCGTCTAACGACAACTCACCCATCATAATATAATCGGCTAAGTTATCTGTTGATATTTGGTTAGACGCAGCAAGTATAGCCATTACCAGTGGCAGATCGTACGACGAGCCTTCCTTACGGATGTCGGCAGGAGCCATGTTGATAACGATTTTTTTTCCGGGCCATTTAAAGCCGGTACTCTCGTTCATGGCCGATTGCATCCTTTGCTGGCTTTCTTTCACGGCACTATCGGGCAGCCCCACCAAAAAGAATTTTATTCCTTTCGAAAAATTAACTTCGATGGTTATGGTTACGGCATCTATTCCGGTTACGGCCGCACCGTAAGTTTTTACAAGCATAGTAGATTGTTGGGATTAGAAATATCCCTCAATTTACATAAAATACTTTTAAAATTAAAGCATCGTTAAATACTATTTGATGGCTGCCCCTCCGTGCAGATACTACTACTTATACCAGCTCGAATACATTACATAATTGTTGGCTATTTTATTAATCATCTCTTTGGTTTGTTCGGGCTCTATGTCCTTTACTTTTTTAGCCGGCACCCCGGCATAAATACTGTTGGGTTCAACAACGGTACCTGTCAATATCAACGAGTTAGCGGCAATAATGGAGTTTTCGCCAATCACAGCCTGATCCAATATGGTGGCACCTATACCCACCAATACATTATTATGGATTTTGGCTCCATGAATAGTTACATTATGCCCTACTGAAACGTTATCGCCAATTTCGATGGTAGACTTTTGATAAAGGGTATGCAAAACAGAGCCATCCTGAATATTGACCTTGTTGCCAATACGTATTGAATTTACATCGCCCCTGAGCACCGCGCTAAACCATATACTGCAATCATCGCCCATCACCACATCACCAATAATGGTTGCATTATCGGCCAAAAAAACATTATTTCCCATCTTAGGCGTAAATCCTCTCACTTCTTTTATTAGTGCCATTTCAATTGTGCTTTTAAATATTAATTAAGCAGCAAATTTAATGGAAATTATTAACAAATAAGTGGTTTAGCATTACCACCTCCCGGGATACAAGGCCACACCCAATGAAACCGGGTACAGCTCAGGACCTCTGCCTTTTTGAAACAATGGCGTAAAATAGTAGCTACCATAAAAATTAAGTGCTTTATAGCCAAAACGCACTTGCGCCCCATAGCGGAATTCGTTCAATCCAAAGCTACTACGGTTTTTCTCCTTATTGCGATCCCCCTCCTGTTTGGTCACTATTTTGGTGTGCGATCTTAGTTTATAAGCGCCTATCACCCCTGCTGAAACATAAAACGCATTTCTGTTGCGTTGGCTAAACTGCACTTCAAACAACAGCGGTACTGTAAGATACAGCGTAGTAAGTTTATTCTTTTCCAACCCTACAGTTATAGGTTGTGGAGCCAAATTTCCGCTTTCGTCCACAATAGGGATGTTAGGGTTATCGAAGCGATAATTGTTGTAGTTCAATCCCAATCCGCTAACCAGGCCTACATTTCCCTTACGGCTTAAGGATATATTTTGCTGCAAGGCATTGAGCGAAAACTCAACAGATTTACCACTGTTTAAGGAGAGGTAACGGTAATCGTTTGCGAGCGAAAAATCGCCATTGCTATTTATATAGTTGTTTAGCCCTATGTCAACACCCCAATAATGGCCCTTAAACAATCTGTTATTTTTTATATTTTTTGCCTCGCTATAGATATGGCTTGATTTGCCAACGGAAAACTCCCGGGCCTCATCCTTGTCCACCACCTCTATTCTGGAACCAAAAACTCTTATTACCGTAGTATCCCCATCCACCTGATTGTGGTTGGATAACCGCATGCTGTTATCAACATCGGAATCATCACTTTCGATTGCGAGACTATCCGGTGTAGTTTTTAAGTCTGCAGCCTTTATACTATTGACGGGATTTCCGCGTATATCTATATACGATATTTCTCCGTTTTTAATTACGCGTGCCACTCCATCTTCAAAGTCACCGATGTGCTGATACAAACAATCTATTATTTCGACACCCTGAAGATTGATATAGCCCATTTTACCATTTTTAAGCACCTTGGCTCTGCCATCTTCAAAAGGCCATATTTTTTGATATTGTGCAGGTATAAACTCATAACCCGAAAGGTTGACATAACCTGTTTTTCCATTTAGCAACACCCTGGCCTTTCCGTCTTCAAAACCCCATATTTGATCGTACTTGCAGGGTATAAATTCATTGCCATAAGCATTTACATAGCCCACCTTTCCATTCCGAAGCACACGGGCTCTTCCCTCTTCAAAATCCCAAATCATATCATATAGCAGTGGTATTACCACATCGCCGTTGGTATTGTAAACACCTAACTTCCCTTTTTTTAACACCCTGACGTTTCCGTTATCTCGCAGGTTCCAGACCTGATCGTTTTCGCACGGAATTATCACATCGCCCCACTGGTTTATCAATCCTATTTTTCCATTATCCATCACGCGGTAATACCCTTCTTCTATCTCCCAAACCTTATCGTAGGCCTTTAAAAACTGTTTATCCTGCGCATTGATGAAAAGCGGTAATAGAATAGCAAATAATAAAATAGATAAGTACTTCATTTTTTTTGACGATAGACTATTAGACAATAAACAGACTGGTAGCGCAACATGACGCGTTAGGCTGCGGTGATCGCTGTTTATTTTAAAAATTAACCAGCGTTAGGCCTACTGTAAACGGGGTAACTTCGGGTCCCTTATCGGCCTCGTATAAGGTACTTAAATTGTACGTTCCGTATAGTTTAATCCAGTTAATCCCCATCTGAAACATGAGCCCGTACTGAAAAGGATTTAAATTGATATCGTGCCTCGATTTATGCTTATCGTTGCCTTCGTACACCGTTTTTGTATGCGAGCCCAACTTCAATCCACCGTAAATGCCAGCCGATATAAACGCATCCTGCCTGCCTGCCTCACACGATTGGAGCTCAAGGAGCAAAGGCACATTGATAAATGAGGCCACTATTTTATTCTTCTTTACATTGCGGTCAGCGATGGGTACTCCCACTGTTATCCCCTCTTCATTTTTTTGGATAAGGTAGTTACTATCAAAGCGGTAGTTGTACACTGCCCATCCCATACCTGTAACAAGACCCAAGTTTGTTTTATGTTTTTGCAAACCGATGCTGTACTGCAAAAAATTAATCCCCACGGTCATAGATTTGCCCGAATTAAGATCCATAAACCCTGCATGGTCGGTTTCCTGATAATTACAAAAACCCAACTGCACACCGGCCCAATGCCCTTTAAAATCTTCGTGGTTAACCCTTACCGTTCTTACTTTTGTACTTCCATAATCCTCAATAAACTCCCATTTACGCCTGCCAATGGTTATTTTAGCCACGGTATCGTTGCGTTCGTTCACTTCTACTCTGGCATTCTTAAAACCAACTATTACCCGCTCATTATTTTCGTCGATAACGATAACTTCTGACGTTTTACTTGCGGGTTTTTTATTTTCTTGTGCCTGCATACCTATGGGTAATAAAAAGGCACAAAGAAAGATGAACGTATATACTTTGTACATGATTTTTAATTTTAATCGGTTTATAAAATTGATTTTTTTTATAAAACTTCCGGAGGTTTTGAGGGTAGGACGAACGAGGTGCTAATTTGTTACAGGTTTATTCTTAATTCGTTGTCGAATGGAAATATTATCTGACTCCACCTGATAGGCAACCAACTGCCCATCCGCTGTTAACACTCTGTTGACTTCTGTTTTGTTACCGGCCAAAAAATTAATTACCCTAACGCCTCCGGCCACCACCCGGGCACTACGCGAAAGCTGCTCACTTTGCTGGTTTAAGTGCGACTGCATAGCTAAATGCTCTTGTTTTTTTTCTGCTAAACTATTGGCTATTACAAGCGGCATCATCGTATTTAAGCCCAACTCGTAGGCATTAATATTTTCCGTTTTTAAGTGTATTGCTTTAGTAGCTGCCAAAGCCTCTAATTTAACCGGTATCATCGATGGATTTTTTTTAACTATCGATATCGGATTTGATTCGTATGTAGCAGGTTTATTTACAGCTTTTAGCTGAACAGCTTCAGGTGTAAAGAGATGGTCAGTCATGGTGGCGTCCTGCGCGTTTGGCTGAGCAATTGGCATGGGCGTATCGTTTGTGGCCACCAAATTTTCTGTTATTACGGTTTTTTGGAAGAACGGTACAGATCCTAATAAAAGTAAAATGGCAATGGCCGCAGCAGCTCCAATTTTTTGAAATGATGAAACCCTTACAATCGGAATCATTGCCACTCTTTTCAACCTACTTTTTAAAGGAAAACGAATACTTTGGCTTGCTTTTAAAAATGTTTTTGAATAGAAACTAATAAGTATCGCGCGCTTTTTATCTTCATTTATATAAGACGAAAGCCAATCTTGTTCTTCGGCATCTAATCCATCTTCCATTTCCTTTATAGCCACATAATCGGGATAGGATAAATCAGAAAATTCTATCGGTGCTTTTAAAATATTGTGCTTTTTTTCAAACACTTCCTTATGCGGACACAAAACCACACTCTCCATATCTTTAAGCTCTTCTTTGAGATGAGGGTTTTCCTCAAAAAACTGAAATAGCAAGGCCTGATCCGATACGGAAAGGTTCCCGTCCAAATAGTCCATCATCCATATTTCGTAATTTTCAATTGTAAGCATAACTCAAACTAACAACTCAATTTTAACCAAATAATTCTTTAAAAACTGCCTTCCTCTATAAATATACACCTTTACCTGCGCTTCGCTCAATTGGGTAATTTCGGCAATTTCGTTATACGAATAACCCTCATAATCGCGCAGCAGTATTACATTTTTTTGCACGGGCGGAAGCCTGTCTAAAGCCTGGTGAAGCACTTCGTTTACATCCGAATAACTCCGGGTGGTAAAATGCTTATTTTGCTCGGCATCGCTCCAAACAGCCTTAAACTTATCGCGCCTCACAGAATCAATAAGTGTGTGATAGGCAGCGGAGAATAAATAACTCCTGACTTTAGCATACGATATATCGGTATGGTTTCTCCATACTTTTTCAAACGTATCCTGTACAATGTCCTTCGCCTTTTCGCTGTCTTTAATGTTTTTTAGTACAAAGCGATATATATTGTCGGAATAAAGCGCAACGCTCTTATTATATTCCTTTACTGTCATCCGGATTAATAATGTAATCTTTAATTGATCTATCACAGCCTGGAGTATAAAGCATCTATACAGAAGTATAAAAGCGCTTTACATCCGCAAGGTAATCCTATATAAAACACCAACTCCTTTCGTAAAATTATATTTATATGGCCGCTTTTTTTTAGTAAATAGCACTAATAAGCCAATGTTTATTGGAGTAGGACGCATCAGCACAAGTAAAGTTACAGTGTAGAAGTGAAATAGGGAAATAAAAAGGCATTTATAACGCTTAGCCATCGGTCATTCACTAATATTGGCCAGCTCAATACCCCCTTGCGTATGGCAAAAATTGTATTGATTTTCTTTTTATTACTTCCGTTAAAAATTAAAAAGATGGATATACATAGCGTAAAGCTTATCCCGTGCTCCTGCCGATTATTAAACAGGGAGTAATGGTTTTTAGCATTAATAATCAGAGCTATCTTGTGCTCTGCCTAATATTTCTGTATTAGTCAAAGCACCAAAGATTAACTTTTATAGTGTACAAAAGGCCCACTTAGCGTGCGTAATGGTTAAAAAAGGAAAGCACAATGTAAGCACAAAGGGCACAAAATTATGATAGACATAATAACTTCCTTGTATGCAAAGTGGTTATCTCTCCGTTTATTGCCCGGCTTCTACCTTTGGCTTAATCAAAATAATATCTGCCCTGCGATCAACATGAATACGGCCTTGTATTTTGTTACTTCCTTCCACCGTCAATTGCTCTCTGGCACCCATAGCGCTTGTTTGCATTCTTTTTTTGTCCACACCATAATGATCTATCAGGTATTGCATCACCGTATCGGCACGTTTTTTACTTATATAGTCCGGGTTACTTTCGGCCTTATCGGCAAAACCCACTATTTGCAGCGACCAGTCGGCATGTTTTCGCAAAAGTACGGCCACCTGTGCCATAGTAACCTGGTTTTCGTAATCTTTAAATGTAGCACCTCCCGGCATAAAATATATCGGGAAGGTATTGTCGGCCCTGTATATCCGGGTGCTTTTTTCTTCCGTTATTACTGAATCAATCTGCAAGCGAAGAATACCGGCTTGCTGTTGCACCATTCGCTCAAACTGGTTTACCTCATCCTCGAGGGGATCTTTTCGCTTGTTTCCGAAAATATTAAAACCATAGGTACGATAGGTCCATTTGCTATGCCGTTTATTTTTCTTGCCTATTTTATAACTTATATTAATGGTGGTATGCCAGTAGCTGTCGTTGGTGGCGCCAGACAAAATACCATCCAGATTATCTTCCAGTCCATAATGGATATTGCTTTCGATACCCAAATCAAAGCTACGGTTAATCCGATACAAAACACCGACACCAACAGGCAGCACCAACTCTCTTTCGCGGCTTATTTTTTTGTACGGATCATTTTTATCATAGCCAAAAACAAAATAACCACCATCGGCACTTTTACCTTCCACATCACTGGCGTGTAAAACCTGATTATCGGTATTTTTGTACACCCTGTTTCGAAGTGCTTGCAGGCCGAACCCTACATTTACATAAAAGTTCCATTTGTCGTTTACGGGACCCGGTGTGTTAATCATCTGGTTGATATAAAAACGAGCAGCCCCCGTAAACTCCAAAAAATTACCATCATAATGATGGTGTATTCCATTTTGCTGCATATCGCCTTGCATATACCTGAAATCGATAGCGAGTGCAGGCACCAATTGATAACTAAGGGCCACGGAAGGACTGAAATGCCATTTTCCATCCGGGATAATTAAATAATCGGTGAAATCGGTGAAATAGATATTGGGTCCATATCCCAGCATAATATCCCAGCGGTTAAACTTTTTTTCGCCGGAAAACCGCATATGTTCTTCAATGAGTCGCTTGTCGGTTGTAAACTGTGCAAACGACGAAGTTACCCAAATCAAAAGCCAAACTATTACAACAAAGCTTTTACTTATCCTCATTTTCACGGGTTTGTTCATCGTTAACAATCATCAAAAGATCCACTCTACGATTAGCCATGTGCAGACCTTTGATATTTTTATTTTGTGTATCGGACAACAGTTCCGATTTTCCTTTGGGATCGATACGGAAGCGCCTTGCATCTATTCCAAAATCGTTTACCATAGCATCCAACACGGCATTGCATCGTCGCTCACTTAATTTTAAGTTATAGGAGAAACTGCCCCTGTCGTCGCAATATCCCGAAATAACCATATTTATCGATTCGTTACGCTTTAGTGTTCGAGCCACTCTTGCCAGTTGTCTGTGCTCGCTCTTTTTAAGGTTATACTTGTCGAAATCGAAGAATACAGAGGCCGACACACCCTCCTCATACACCACTTTCTCAAATTTTTGGTAAGATTTAGTAGTAATGATAGAATCCAGACCTGCCAACTTGTCTAATTCGCTTTTCAGCGAATCTAAACGTATTGCCAATGGATCTGCCGCCCGTTGCGATTCATACGCCAGATTAAAATCTTTGTAGGTCCATCGTGCATGGCGTTTATTTTTCTTGCCAATTTTATAAGTAAGATTAAAGGAAGTATAGAGATAAGTATCGTTATCGGCCCCGCTAAAGTTAGCATCCAGATTGTCGGCAGTGAGATTTCGCATAGTAGATTCAAGCCCCAGGTCAATACTTTTATTTACGCGATAACGCACACCAACGCCTACGGGTACCACTAATTCGGTTTGTCTGCTTTGTTTATCGTTAGGGTTTTGCTTGTTGTAACCTACCACAAGGAAATCGTTATCATCCCAACCCGGAGGTTTAGGGTATCCGCCCAAATTTTTATGGACATCGTTTACCTGCATAAAGCTGTTGTCGTCGAGCCTACGCAAACGACTCCGGAAAGCACTTACGCCAAGTCCAATTTTTCCGTATATATCCCATTTGTCGAGCAATGGACCAAAGGCTACCAGTTGATTTATGCTAAAGCGAAGGTTCATGCTATAATCCATGAAATCCCCTTTAAAATAGCGATTGTTTTTTTCGCCATACATTTCTCCTGTAATAAACTCAGCATCTAAACCCCAGGCTCTACCCATCTGCTTAGACACAATAACTGATGGGGCAAGTTTAAGATTACTTTTGGGGAAAACGGTATAATCAATAACATCCGTGTAGTAAAACAGCAACCCATAACCTACTGTAACAGACCAGGTGTTGTATTTATTTTCCTTACGGTACACCTGCTCATCGGTGAGATTACTAAAATCGATTTGAGCAAACATAGGGGCGATGCCCAATAGGTACAGGGCTAAAATAGAAAGGCTATATCTATAAAACTGCATAATAACGAATTATCTTGTAAACCAGGAGAAATTTGTGTTAAAGCTATATTATTTACCCCAAATTCGCTGTTGCGTTTTACAAATAGTTTCAATTATTACACTAAAGCGCATATATTTATGATGTGTTGAGTACTTAATTTGATCATTGATTAAATTAGTATATTATTACACCAGTTATTTCAAAAATAACATCCCCATTAATTTATAAAACAAAAAACGGGGAGTAGTAAAAACTACTCCCCGTTTTTTGTTTTTTTTATTGGATTTTAATTTGTTTTGGTGGTTTTGGCTTTACCTCATCCCGCTTGGGTAAAGTAATGCGAAGTATTCCATCGGCATAGTTAGCTTTAATTTTATCGCCCTCCACCATGGTTTCCGGAACGGTAAACGAACGCTGGAAGGACTGATAACTAAATTCCCTTCGGGTCATTTTCTCTCCCTCTTTCACTTCGTTCTCGCTCTTTTTTTCCGACGAAATACACAGGCGACCATTGTCGTAGTCCACCTTAAAATCCTCTTTTTTCATTCCGGGAGCTGCCACCTCTATCTGAAACTCGTTATCATCTTCTTTTACGTTGACTGCGGGTAATGTAGAGTTGGTGCTCGCAAAGTTGGCGCTGTTCCAATCCATCATATCTCCTTCAAAAAATCGATCAAATACTGAAGGAAAAGATGGAAATAAATTGTTTGATAATCTTGCTAGTGTCATAGCGTTTCCTCCATAATTTAAGTTAATAATAAATTTCGCTTAAGCGAGCTCAAAATCAATGCCATACAACTTCTCATTTTATCAGCAAATACACACACTTGATTGATTATCTGAACATTACACGACTTCCTGTATCAATAAGATAAAAACAGCATTTAAAGCGCTCTGTAATAATGACATACATTGATTGAAGAGAGCAGAAAACTTGTCAGACGATATGCATTTTTGACAGCGTGCACACGGTCATTAACCATACCTAAAATTAATTACCCTTTTTTTTACGGAATAACTGTATACTCCCAAAACCGGAAATAATAGATATATAAAATCCAAAATCGTACCACCAACCGGTATTGTAGGTCTCATATATACTTCGTGAATCATTAAAAATACTCAACACCAAACTTATTGGGGCTACCCATCCATGCCACACCCCTGAAAAGAAACCAGCCGGTGTATTTCCATCATAATGCCCACCACCCGGCAAACAGGAAGTCATCAGCAAAACGATTAAAACCGCAAATACCGTAAGCCTATTTATTTTTCGCTTGTTCATACCATTTGATTTTAAATAAGATTATTATATTTTACCCTTTAAAAGTAATAAAGATAAGAACAAAAAATCATGGAAATAACGGTACTTATCGATAACAAAAAAAATACGTTGGCCTATCGCAGCGAGCATGGCCTGTCCATATTGATCGAGTTCAATGGTGCTACGGTTTTGTTTGACACGGGCAAGAGTGATGCTTTTATACAAAACGCCAAAATATTGGGTAAAGACCTCGGCAAGGTAGATTATGTAGTGTTGAGTCATGCACATTACGACCACACAGGAGGATTAGAGGACTTTTTGATATTAAATAAAACGGCTAAAGTAGTATTAAAAGAAGATGTGCTGCGCGAGAGATGGAGTGTTTCGCATGGCTATAATCGCAGGATAGGTTTCCCATTGCGCAAACGTTTTGAACAATTCAACGAACGCTATCATTTTATTAAAGCGACAGAAGAAATAGTGCCCGGTCTTTTCGTTTTTCCGGAAATAAAAAAACCCACTAACCATAGCTTCACCGATTCCTATTTGTTTGTTCAGGAAAAAGGCAGCTTGGTTCCGGACACCTTTAACGACGAGTTATTTATGGCCGCCGTAAACGACAATAAATTAGTGGTGTTTACCGGATGCGCCCACAATGGCGTAGAAAACATGATTAAAACCGCTATCGACTATACCCAAATAAATGAGATAGAATTTATGATAGGAGGCACTCATCTTAACCGTGCATCGGAACAACAAATAGTGGATACAGCGAACCAACTTAGTCAATTTTGTATAAAGCGGGCCGCCTTTAACCATTGCTCCGGGAAACGTGCTATCGATTTACTAAAAACTGCACTAAAAGGCCGGGTTGAATATGGCTATGCGGGAACAAGCTTTCGCGTTTAGTGCCGCCCTCCAACGAAACCTTTTCTACTAAAAACAAGCAGCACACATTTTTTTATCAAGCACTATTGCGGATTGTTGGCTTTTAATGAGAATACAGCCATCAATACCAACCCTACAATCCCCAGCAGGGCAATAACGGAGTAGCTGCCAAAAAGTGTAAAGGAAGCACTGAAGAGCCACGGCCCCAATGCGCTGGCAAAAACAATCATCTGCATGCTCACCCCCGAAATGGCCCCCAGATTTTTTCGACCATAAAACCGGGGCCAGGTTACCGACACCAGCACAGCAAACAGGCCTCCGGAAAGGCCGGCACCAAATACCAACAGATAATATCCGATGGGGGCCGACAGAAACGCCAATCCCACCGAGGCGATTACGCCGCCTAAAATCATCAAAAACAACAGCTTTTTTAATTTGATAAAATCACTTAAGGTGTTAAATATAAATGAAGTGCTAACGGAAATAATCGACATAGGAACAAAAATTGATATAGCATCGGTTTTGGTTAAACCCACGTTCTCAAAAACTGAAACGATATGAAAAGTCAGGCCGGTAATAAAATAACCATTGAATGCCATCATGAGGCCGTACATCCAGAATGCACGTGTCTTCAGCGCTTCTTTTTTGCTAAACTGGATACGTTCCGCGTCGGTTTTCCCCCTGTTATTTTTTTTAATCAAGCTGCCATCTGGCTTTAGGCCCATTTTTTCCGGAGTATCCCTATAAAAAATATAGATTAGGCCAGCCACTACCAACAGTCCCCAAGCCATCAATTGCCAGGCTTTCTGCCAGCCGTTGCCTTCGATCAAATGATCGATAAAAAGTGGCGAAATGGAAAAACCGAGCGATACTGCAATAGAGCTAAAGGCATTAACGGATCCCCTGAATTTATCGAACCATAGCATAATCATATTTCGCGATGCCATAGTAAGTACACCCTGCCCCGAAAAACGGATTAAGAAAAAGCATAACATAATGACCACAAACGGAATTACCCATGTTGAGGAACCGGTAAAGCGCTGTATAGACATCGATATTGCCTGCGATTGCGAACTAAGGGCCAGAGCCAGGGCCAAACCCAGGGCTGCAAAAAAGGCCACCTTACGGGCACCATATCTGTCGAACCACTTGCCGGCTAGGCCCAATAAAAAGGAGCTGCCGATTGTTCCGAGGGCATACGCCACACTAAACTTGTCACGGCTAAGTCCCAGGGCATCCTTAACCGGATCGGTAAAAGTACTTACGCCCAATGTTTGTCCGGGCACACTGGCCCAAACGCCCAACGTACCTACAAGGACAATAATAAAACCGTAGAAGAAGAGAGGCTTTTTGTCTGGCCCGGATTGTTGCATAGCATAGTAGAAAAGTGAGGTACAAAAATACGCAATGCCTTGGGAATATAAAGGTTAAACTAGATTAAAAGAAAAAATTCTATCAAATCGCCATCATTTAAGGCGCAAAACCCATTGAATGCGAAAATGTTGTTATTTTTGCAACAGCAAAACTTACGATTAACTCGGTGAGATGGATTATTCATTATTGGATTTATTAAAACTGATAGGTGCTGTAGGCCTCTTTTTGTATGGGATGAAGCTTATGAGCGAGGCCTTGCAGAAAGTGGCGGGTTCAAAAATGCGGAATATCTTTGCCGCCATGACCTCGAACCGGTTTTTAGGGGTACTGACCGGCCTGCTGGTTTCGGCCACCATACAATCGTCGAGTGCCACAGTTTTAATGGTGGTAAGCTTCGTTAACGCGGGCTTGGTTTCGTTGATAGAATCCATCGGCATAGTGATGGGTGCCAACGTGGGCACCACCGTTACGGGATGGCTCATTTCGCTGTTCGGATTTAGGTTTAACCTAACGGAGTATGCCCTACCACTGATGGCCGTTGGCTTTCCTTTGGTGTTTTCAAAAATAAACAGGCATAAATCGTGGGGCGAGGCCATCATCGGATTTTCACTTTTATTTATGAGTCTGGGCTTTATCAGCACCACGGTACCCGATGTAGACAGCAACCCAAGTATCCTAAGTTTTTTATCCAACTACACCAATCTTGGTTTCCTTTCGGTATTATTATTTGTACTGATAGGCACGCTGCTCACCGCGCTTATTCAATCATCGGGCGCCACCCTGGCCATCACATTTGTAATGTGCAACCAGGGCTGGATACCTTATGAGTTGGGCGCAGCCATGATATTGGGTGAAAACCTGGGTACGACCATTACACCCAATATTGCCGCTACCATTGGCAACATCTCTGCTAAAAGGACAGCCCGCTTGCATCTGCTTTTTAATTTAGCAGGTGTTATTTGGGTGCTCAGCCTATTTGGCCCTTTTACTTCATTTATCCATAGCATCATTACCAGTTTCAACGTAGTATCGGTAAAAAACCCTCAGGCACTCATCCCATTTTCGCTGGCCTTGTTTCATACCGCATTCAATCTTATCAACCTGCTTTTATTTATTGCTTTTGTGCCGTTGATACATCGTGCTGTCATACGTCTTGTTCCGCATAGCGGAGAGGAAGGAGAAGAGTTTAAGCTGAGATACATTACCACCGGTATGCTCTCCACCTCGGAGCTTTGCATTTTACAGGCCAAAAAAGAATTACAATCCTTTGCACGACATACCGGTAAATTATTGGGTTTTAACAGAAGGTTGCTGGCAGAAACCAACGATAAGCGTTTTAACAAAATGTACACGGCCATTGAAAAGTACACTTCGGTTAGTGACGATGTAGAGGAAGAGGTAGCCAGTTACCTTGCCAAAGTTTCGCAGGGTAAACTGAGCGACCAAAGTCGTAAAAGCATCCGAGCCATGCTTAAATTGGTAAGTGATCTTGAACATATCGCCGATGCCAGCTTTAATCAGGCCCGCATAATCAATCGTGTGCAGAAAAACAGGATTAAGTTTTCGCCTAAGATTATGACTAAACTCAATTTGATGTTCAACCTTGTAGAAAAAGCCCTATCCGTAATGAGCGATAATTTGAACGCGAACCAAAAAAAAGTGGACATTTCGCAAGCCCGTACAATTACGCAAGAGATAAACGACTATAGCGAACGCCTAAAACAGGAACAAATCGAGAGCTTAAAAAACAACGAATACCCTCAGGAACAAGGGGCGGCTTTTGCCGATATTTTTGGCGAATGCGTGAAGATAAGCAGCTATGCCATGAATGTATCCGAAGCCCTTTACGAAACAAAACGATGATTAATAGTTCAATGTTTTTCGGGTTACGGCAATAAAGATATCCATCCCCCTCAACTCATCTTTTATATTAATTAAGTCTTTTAATTTTATCATACCAATTTTGTAGTTGAACTGAGGCCCGGCATACTCCTCCGATACATTTATGAAATTAAATTTATCCAGATCTTCCTTTTTGTTATACCGAAGATAAATTTCAATTTCGCCGGTTTGTTCGTAGTAAAAATCGGGATAATAATTTTTCTTTTTGTACTCGTATTTATAATCGTGGCCAATGGCGGTAATATCGGAAAGAACGGCCGATCCGGTAGGATGTCCACCCGCCCCTTTGCCAAACATAAACTGCTTATCGTAAGCCAGGCCTTTAATTACTACACCATTAAACTCGTCCTCAACACTATATATGTATTTGTCTTTGCGAACCAGTCGGGGCAGCACAAAAAGTGATATTTTATTTTCGGCCAGTTTCTCCACCTGAGCCACCAGCTTTATCTTGTATCCTTTTTCTTTAGCAAATTGGATATCGAAATCCGAGATGTTCGAAATCCCATAATTCAATACCTCTTTGGGATCAACCACAGTACCGAAACTATGTACCGTTAAAATAATTAATTTAAACAGGGAGTCGAAGCCATCCACATCAAAACTCGGATCAGCCTCGGCAAAACCCAGATCCTGCGCCTCTTTAAGCGATTCTGCATACCCTTGGTTGTGATCGAATATTTTGGAAAGGATATAATTTGACGAACCGTTGAGGATACCCGTTACCGACAACAGCAGATCGTTATCGTAATACTCCTCCAAATTACGTATTACAGGTATGCTACCACAGGCAGATGCCTCGTAGAGTAAGGAAACACCATGTTTATCTTGCAGTTCGATAAGCTCTGCGATATTCTCGGCGATCATTTTTTTGTTGGCCGATACCACATGCTTCCCTTTTTTTAAAGCAGAAGTAACAATATGGTAGGCTTCTTCGAAATCCGAAATCAATTCAACAATCAGGTTAATGTTGTCGTCATTAATTAATTCGTCGGCCGAGTAACAAAACATATTCTCTGGTAAAGTACGTTCCTTACGGGTTTTTACGCATATTTTTAGCACTTCGGCATCCAATGCTGGACTCTTTTTAAGCACATCCATCAATCCTTGGCCTACTACGCCAAAACCAGCCAGACCAATTTTCAATTTCTTTGTCATGTAGCTAATATAAAAAAATAAACCATTGGAGCGAATATCACTCCAATGGGCAAATATAAGTCAAAAAAAATGCTGCGCTGAATCTTGCTCCAACAATTATCTAAGAGTTTTTAAATCCTGCACTTAAATCACCGATAATATCATCGACATGCTCAATACCCAACGAAAGCCTTAGCAAACCGGGTTCTACACCCGCTGCCTTTTGAGCCTCGGCCGATAATTGCTCATGAGTAGTAGTAGAAGGATTAATAATCAATGTTTTGGCATCGCCTACGTTGGCCAGATGACTGATTAGCTCCAGGGATTCTATGAACTTGTCGGCCCTTTCGTTGCCTCCCTTTACTTTAAAAGACAATACGCCGCCAAAACCACGCTTTAAATATTTTTTTGCCAATTGGTGATAAGGCGAACTTTTTAAACCGGGATAGTTGACATACTCCACTTCGTCGTGTTCCTCGAGCCAGGTAGCCACTTTTAGTGCATTATCAACTGTGCGGTCGAGCCTTAAGGATAAAGTTTCCAGGCCCTGCAATAATAAAAAGGAATTAAACGGGCTTAAGGCCGGGCCAAAATCGCGCAGTCCTTCAACACGACAACGGATGGCAAAAGCGATGTTCCCAAAAGGACTACCTTCGCCAAACACCTCCCAAAACTTGAGTCCGTGGTATCCTTCGCTGGGTTCCGTCATCGAAGGGAATTTTCCATTTCCCCAGTCAAAGTTACCTCCATCAATGATAACACCACCTATAGAAGTACCATGACCACCAATCCACTTTGTAGCAGATTCTACCACGATGTTGGCACCATGTTCTAAGGGACGGAAAAGATAGCCGCCCGCACCAAAGGTGTTATCCACAATTAAGGGTATCCCATTTCGCTTGGCAACCTCGCCTAATTTTTCAAATTCGGGGATATTAAAACGGGGGTTTCCGATAGTTTCTACATACAGTGCTTTTGTATTTTCGTCAATGCGCGCTTCGTAATCTTCGGGCTTGTCACTTTCAACAAGATGCACCTCTATCCCCAATCGTTTAAATTGCACTTTAAACTGATTATACGTACCCCCATATAGATTGGACGTTGACACAAAGTTATCGCCCGCCTGCAATATATTATTGAGCGCAATAAATTGTGCGGCCAGTCCCGAGCCTACGGCCAACGCCGCAGCCCCACCCTCTAAAGCGGCAATTCGTTTTTCAAACACATCCGTTGTGGGGTTCATAATACGTGTATAAATATTCCCAAACTCCTTTAATCCAAAAAGGTTAGCGGCATGCTTAGAGTCGTTAAATACAAACGATGTTGTTTGATAAAGCGGTACGGCACGTGAGTTGGTTTCAGCATCTACTTGCTGTCCGGCATGCACCTGAAGTGTTTCAAATTTTAATTCAGCCATGATATATAAATATTTAGTAAATAAAAATAACAGTTGTAACTCTTCTCTGCCGCGTATGACTGACGCATTATAATGAGAAGTTACTTTTTCGTTTTATTCACATACAATGCGTCGCGACACTAAATGGTCATCATCATTCGACACATCATATCCATTACCATGTAAAAATGATTTTCAAAGGGAGCGCTTGAGGAAACCCCTGCGTTATGAGAAGAAGATATAGATTGAATAATAAACACGATAAAATTACGTTTAGTACAAATAAAGACAATAAAAAAGATAAATAAAAGAGTTTAGCCTCTTTTGTCTTTTATTATGCAAGTATTTTCATCCCAATATTATAGGATTTTGAGCAAATGTGATTTAGATTGATTATGGATTAACATTTTTTTGCCATTGACGCAACCTTTTAAGAAAAATTCAGTCAAAGCATCAGAAACAATCATAAATCAAACCGATATGAAAAATCTATTCGACCACAAGTACTTTAGTTTTAAAAAAATCGACATCCCTGTCCGGTTTTTGCTACTTCAAATTATGGTACTCCTCGCCATTATTGTTTTAATGACCATTTGAGCTATTCCCACCAAGCGAACCGAAAAAAATAGCATCTAATCATTGGGTGCTTTTTTTATTAATAATAACCCGCCTTAAAAAACTTACCATCGCTAATAATACATTCTTTTTCAAATTGGCTTTATACTTAAGCCTATTTTTTACACCTACATGCTGAATAATATGGATTTATTTGGCAACAAAGTTGCCCTTTAAAAATAGGATTGATAAAAATTAGTTATTTTTGACCTCAACTTTGCACGCTTAAGTGGCAATGTTTTACGTATCAAGTTGATATTCAGAGAATAACTAAGTTAAAATGAAGAACCACAAACTACTCAATAATCTGCTTGGATGGCTTACTTTTACCATTGCAGCAGTTACTTACACCATGACAATAGAACCCACAGCCAGTTTTTGGGACTGTGGCGAATTTATATCTACCTCCTACAAGCTATTGGTGGGGCATCCTCCTGGGGCACCGGTATTTATGATTATAGGTCGATTTTTCACCCTTTTTGCCCCCGATACCGATTCGGTGGCCTACATGGTTAACCTGATGAGTGGTCTTGCAAGTGCTTTTACCATTCTGTTTTTATTTTGGACCATCACCCACCTGGGGCGTAGGTTTTTTATGAACCAGGAGAACAAAACCTGGCGATCCTGGGCAGTACTAGGTGCAGGATTAGTTGGTGCACTGGCCTACACTTTCTCCGATACATTTTGGTTTTCGGCTGTGGAGGGCGAAGTTTATGCTATGTCGTCGTTGTTTACGGCAGTAGTGTTTTGGGCTATCTTAAAATGGGAGGATGTGGCCGACGATAAATACGCCAACCGCTGGTTAATATTGATTGCCTACCTTATGGGGCTTTCTATTGGTGTGCACCTGTTAAATCTATTGGCCATACCGGCTATCGTAATGGTGTATTATTACAAAAAATTCGATGTTACCCAAAAAGGAATTGCCAGCGCTCTGGGAATATCGGCTGCTTTATTGGCGGGCATACTTTACGGTATCATCCCTTACACCGTTAAAATAGCCAGTTGGTTCGAGTTGCTTTTTGTCAATTCATTTGGCGCACCTTTCAACACCGGCATCGCCATTTATCTGATTTTATTGGTGAGCGCACTGGTATTTGGAATATGGTACACCCACAAACATCAAAAAATAATCCTGAATACTCTTTTACTGGGCAGTACCGTAATATTAATTGGCTACTCCTCATTTGCCATGATTGTTATCCGTTCGTACGCCAACCCCACCATGGACCAAAACTCGCCTGAAGACGTTTTTTCTATGATGGGATATCTGAACCGGGAGCAATACGGCGACAGGCCACTCTTCACGGGTCAATATTATAATTCGCCTATCGACCGCAAAAAGTCCAGTTCTAAAAAAGGCGCTCCCATACGCATTAAAAAAGATGGTGAATATAAAACGGTGGATTACAAACCACATTACGTGTTCGATAGTAATACAACTACAATTTTCCCCAGGATGTACAGTCGCGAAGGGCGCCATATTTCGCAATATAAATATTGGGGAGGAGGCGAACCCAAGGGACGCAGAGTACAAATAGAAGATCAGGAAACCGGTGAGATGAGAACCATCACTCTGCCGAGCTTCGGCCAAAACCTGAGCTTCTTTTTCAATTATCAGATAAAACACATGTACTTTAGGTACTTTATGTGGAACTTTGCCGGACGCCAAAACGATATGCAGGGCAACGGCGAAATACATAAAGGAAATTGGCTATCCGGCATTTCTTTTCTCGACAACATGCGATTGGGCGATCAATCTAAACTACCGGATTTATATAACGAGAACCGCGCCCATAACAAATACTACCTGTTGCCATTACTATTGGGTCTGGCAGGTCTATTGTTTCAATACCAGCAAGGCAAGCGGGGCAAACAAGGCTTCTGGATTGTAATGTTACTATTCCTGCTCACCGGGCTGGCCATTGTACTCTACTTAAACCAAACGCCCTTGCAACCGCGTGAGCGCGACTATGCCTACGCCGGATCGTTTTATGCCTTTGCCATATGGATTGGCCTGGGTGTATTGGCTGTGGCCGAAGGATTAAGAAAGATAATGCCCGCTAAGGCAGCAGCCATAGGAGCTACTGCAATAACACTGGTTCTGGTACCCGGAATCATGCTATCGGAAAACTGGGACGACCACAACCGTTCTCACCGTTTTGTAGCGCGTGATCTGGCATTTAACTATCTGGATACCTGCGACGAAAACGCCATTATTTTTACCAATGGCGACAACGATACCTTTCCGCTTTGGTATGCCCAGGAGGTAGAAGGATATCGTACCGATGTTAGAGTGTGTAACCTTAGTTATCTGCAAACCGATTGGTACATCGATCAGATGGGTCGTAAAGCCTACGAATCGGATCCGTTGCCATTTTCGCTCACACACGATCAGTACGTTACCGGAACAAGGGATGTGGTGCACCTGTTACCGCGAATACAAGGTAGAGTAGATTTAAAAGAAGCAATCAGGTTTGTGGCCAGCAACAATCCTAAAACCAAAGAAATTCCGGGTTACCCGGGACGGATCGACCACATGCCATCCAGATCGTTCAGCATTCCTGTTGATAGTTTAAAAGCGGTGCAAACCGGGGTGGTTAGTGAAGATGCTGCACACCTGATTGTACCTCAAGTGAACATCGACTTTAACAAAGAGTACATCTTAAAAAATGAACTCATGATATTGGACATGCTATCCAACAACGATTGGAATCGTCCAATTTATTTTGCCGTTACAGTAGGCCAGGACAACTATGCCAATCTGGAAGATTATTTCCAGCTAGAAGGCTTTGCCTACAAAGTGGTGCCCATCAAAACCAATTCGGCCGATGGCCAGTTTGGACGTGTAGCCTCGGATAAAATGTACGATAAATTTAAAAACACCTTTCGCTGGGGGGGCTTCGATGATCCACGTGTGTACCTCGACGAAAACCATCAGCGCATGGCCATGAACATACGCAATAACATGTCGCGCTTGGCCAATACCTTGCTGGATGAAGGTAAAAAAGATAAAGCCATTGAGATATTAGATATGGCTTTAACAAAGATGCCGGTAGAAAAAGTACCGCACAATTACTTCTCCATCTTTCTGGCCGAGGGATATTACAAGGCCGATGAACATGAAAAAGGAGACGACATTTTGCGATTATTTGGTCATCAATCCTACCAGGAAATAAACTTTTTCTCCTCGCTGCCCACCAGTAAACAAAACAATGTAGGCGACGATTTTCAGCGCAGCCTGGCTATATATACCGAAATTGCCAACATGACGGTAAGGTATAATCGCCACAAGTTACGCGAGGATTTGAGTAAGGACTTAAGTAAGCTTGCTCCGGACGTTTTGCCCGATAATCTGCTTTCGGTTTTTGCAGCCGAAGGATTTTACCTGGAGGGCAAACCTCTTGTAGCCGACCAGCTATTAGAAAATCTTGCCCTGATAAGCAGCCAAACCATTAATTACTACATGACGCTGCCATTAGAGGAAAAAAATCGTTTTGAGTATCAGTATCGTCAAAGCATGCTATTCAATCACGAAATAGATAAGCTCATGGCCAAATATAACAGGAACGAATTGATGAAAAAGCTCAGGGGCGAAGAGTTAAATCAGTTAAACGACATAAAGGAACTAAGCATCGAATAAAAATGGTAAGGCCTCCCCTGTTTGCCAAATACTTATTGTCACAACTTACCTGGCGCTACCAACATACAGGTAACGAGGTGTTTGTAAGCTTTGACGATGGCCCCATACCCGAAATAACACCTTGGGTACTGAACGAGGCCGACAGATGGGGAGCTAAACTCACATTTTTTTGTGTAGGCGAAAATGTGCATCGATACCCCGATATTTTTGATGAGATAATAAAACGCGGACATAAGGTGGGCAACCACACATACAACCATCTATCGGCATGGCGCACAGATAGGGTAAAATATTTTGATAACGTAAGAAAGGCTTCAAGTTTGATCGAATCTACGCTTTTTCGTCCGCCACATGGCCAGTTGTATCCCTGGTATGTGGCTAAATTAAAACAAAGCTTCGATAAAATTGTGATGTGGGATGTACTAAGCAAGGACTATGACAGTAGATTAACGGGAAGCCGGGTTTTTGATAATGTAAAAAATTACATACGGCCGGGTTCCATAGTTGTTTTTCACGACTCCCTAAAGGCCGAAAAAAACATGAAGTATGCATTTCCGAAAACTCTGGAAATGATTGCACAGAAAAAGTGGACAACAAGAGTGATTAAATAGACCGCTACGATAAGCCCTTGAAAAATAAACGACGTAGCACAAAAGGGTACACAACAAACGCAAAGAAAGATACCGTGCATTCTACCTTTTTTGTGGCATCATAATTAAGTGTTGAATAATGAGGTGTAGGGATCAACATATAAGTATCAAGAGGTAAGGATAAACCGGCCTGCTTGTGGGGTAACTAGTGTTTTTTACAATAAAACATATTGGTATGAGCTTAAAGTATCCCTGCATTTGGCACTACTAATATTATATAAATATAGTTTAAAAATGAACGTACTTTTATTAGGTTCGGGAGGCAGAGAGCATGCCTTGGCCTGGAAACTCAAGCAAAGCCCAAAACTTAAAGAACTGATTATTGCACCCGGCAATGCAGGAACAGCTCAACTGGGAACCAATATCGATGTGGATCCCAACAACTTTGATGCGGTTAAAGAAATAGCACTAAGCCATAATATTGATATGTTGGTGGTAGGACCCGAAGAGCCGTTGGTGAGGGGTGTAAAGGATTTTTTCCTGAACGACCCAAAATTGGCTCACATTTCGGTAATTGGCCCGGGGAAGCGGGGTGCCAGATTAGAAGGCAGCAAGGAGTTTTCGAAAGACTTTATGCTCCGCTACGGCATACCTACCGCCAAATACACCTCGGTAACGCTCCAAACCATGGATAAGGGTATTGCCTTTCTTGAAAAAATGAAATCGCCTTATGTACTCAAAGCCGATGGATTGGCGGCCGGCAAAGGGGTACTCATTATCGATGACCTGGAACAAGCCAAAACGGAGCTGAAAACCATGCTGGAAGGAAAATTTGGACAGGCCAGCCAGAAAGTGGTTATCGAGGAGTTTTTAGACGGTATTGAACTTTCTGTTTTTGTGCTCACCGATGGCTCCGCCTATGTGGTATTTCCTGAAGCTAAGGACTATAAGCGCATTGGCGAAGGCGATAAAGGACTTAACACCGGTGGCATGGGCGCTGTGAGCCCTGTATCTTTTGCCGACGAAGCATTTATGAAAAAAGTGCACCGTAAAATTATTCGGCCTACGATAACCGGCCTTTACGCCGACGAAATACCTTACAAAGGATTTATATTTATAGGGATAATAAAAGTAGACAACAAACCCTATGTGATTGAATATAACGTGCGATTAGGTGATCCGGAAACCGAGGTAATACTGCCGCGTGTGAAAGGTGATTTATTGGAATTGCTTGAAGCTACCGCCGCAAAAGAATTACGCAAATGTTCCATCGAATTCGAACCAGACACGGTTACAACGGTGGTGACAGTATCGGGTGGTTATCCGGACAAATATGAGAAGGGTAAGGAAATAACAGGACTGGATAAATTAACCGACGGGATGGCCTTTCATGCAGGTACTAAACTGCAAAACGGCAAGGTACTCACTAACGGTGGTAGGGTGATGGCCCTAAGTGCTTATGGTAAAAACAGAAAAGAGGCACTGGCACAATCCTATAAAAACGCGGCAGCCATCAACTACGAGGGCATATATTACCGCAAAGATATCGGCTTCGATTTGTAGCGCGTGACAAAGCTAAACAGCTCCCCTTGACAGTTGATAATCAACCGCTTGGAGATCCGTTTTTATAACTATCAGATAACATGTTACTAAAAATAATACATAACAATAAGATAGGGGCATATGCTTTTATGCTCCTTCTTATGCTGTTATTTTGGCTAAAGCCTTTGCTGCTAGGATATGACCTCAATATTGCTTCATTTGACGATGCCATGCCGTTGTGGAAGCTATTCTCATTTGTGTTAACTGCACCCTGGTTGGGTTTTTTGTTTAGTTTTTTATCGGCTATAGTGGTTACTTTAAGCATCACTCGCTTCAATTCAAAATATGGTCTTCTCGGCAAACAGTCGGCTTTACCCGGTATTGTATTTGTTTTGCTTATTGGCGGCATCTCATTTACGCTGCAATTTAACCCTTTTTGGCTCATCACGGTATTTTTTGTAGTATCCTTGGATTACCTGTTTACAGCCCACAATCATCGTAAGGTGATGAGAACCTGCTTTTTGGCTGCACTTTGGGTTTCAGTTGCGAGCCTGTTCAGTTACAAAGTAGTGTTATTGTTTCCCTTGTTGCTTATATGGATTATCATAATGAGACTGCTTAATTTTAAATCATTTTTGGCCATGCTAATTGGCTTAGTGCTACCCTGGTTGTTTTTGTTGGGTACAGAATTGATTTGGGGTGGACTGCCGGATTTTTTTAGCCATATTAGCTTCTCATGGGGTAAAATAACCGAAACATACCAACACACTACCTTTAATTTGATATATCTTGTAGCCATCGCATTTATATTTATCATTTCTATTCTTTCGGTGATAAGTGCCTACGGCACAAAAAAAATATTTACGCGCAAGCAATACCTGGTTTTTATATATTCAACCTTGTACCTTTCCGGTGTTCTTCTTTTTACCGGCATTCATCTGGAGATATTCATCCTGCTGGCGGTTCCATCATCCATTGTTATCGCGCATCTAATTAATAAAATACGCTCCATTTGGTGGCAAAATATATTGGTGGCCTACCTTTTTCTATTGGCTATTGCCGGACAAATAATGATGTAATGAACCCATCCAAACCAACCCTGGCCATTTATGCTATTCAGGACAGGCTTGATTCTGATACCCCTTATTTTGTGCACGATCATGGCATCACATTAATGCACAGGGGCAAGGTGATAAAACACCTTACTTATGAACGGCATAGCCGGTCAAAGCACTGCAATAAGTTACATCGATCACTTTTTCAGGTACTAAAGGACGCGCAGTTATTGAGCGCTGACGTGGATGTGGTTTTTGTGGATAACGTGGTAGGGCGCGCCATGATTTCCGCATGCGGTAAAATACGGTTTGAAGCTCCCCTTAACAGCACCCTATTGCCGCACCCCGAAGCGGGCAGGTGCTGGTGGTTAGATAAGGAGCGTAAAGCTTATGCCTTAAACCATGAGCTGGCACATTTGGGAAGTTGCCTACCCTTTTATGGCACATTCAAAAAAAATAGTTTGCTCATACATTTTGATGGTGGTGCCAGCCACTCTAATTTTTCGGCCTGGTATTATGATGGGACTACCCTACGAAATATTGATTTTCATTGGAGGCTGAAATATCTTTCGTCGTTTTTTAATGCCAATGCTTTGGTGTTTGCCATTATAGGCGCTAATTACGAGCAACAGAACTCCGTGCCCGGTAAAATGATGGGACTGGCCTCCTATGGTTCATATTCGGTAGAAATGGAAAAATGGCTGGTGGAAAATGATTATTTTTCCGCTTGCTGGGGCAAAAAAACGGATTTCTATAAAAAAGCGAAAGAACAGTTCAATTGGAGCCACAGGCAATTTAACACGGATGATCCGTTTTTGCAAAACATAGTTGCTACGCTTCAGCATATTTTTATACGCGACCTGTTAAAGGAAATAACCAAGCTACAACACAAAACACAAGCACAATATCTGTATTATTCCGGAGGCTCGGCTCTTAACATCGTGGCCAATAAAGCCCTATTGCAATCGGGCTTATTCCGCGATGTGTTTATACCTCCCTGCCCCGATGATAGCGGATTAACGCTGGGAGCGGCGGCCTTTGTTGAATGGCAAAAACACGGCAATATAGCTATCCACCCACCATATCTTAACAATTGGGGAATTACGGACAGTACCGCGATAGATGCGTCTGAAATTGACCGTATCGCAAAGCTTATTTCGCAAAATAAAGTGATAGGGATTTGTAATGGCCCGGCCGAGATAGGGCCCAGGGCGTTGGGCAATAGAAGCATTATTGCCGCAGCCAATAACCGTGAGCTGGCACAAAAAGTAAGCATGCAACATAAAGGACGTGAGTGGTATCGTCCGGTAGCCCCCATCCTGTTACAAAAAAACGTTCAATATTATACCGGTTTATCCCCTATTCATCATCTGGCTAATTTTATGCTACTCGATTTTGATATCCTGCCTGATAAACAGAGTGAGATGGAAGGTTGCGTGCATGTGGACGGTAGTGCACGCATACAAGCTATTCGAAACAAAGAGCAAAATCCTTTTATGCACCAACTACTCACCGTGTTGGATACCAGGTACCAAATAAAAGCACTTATCAATACTTCCTTCAACAAACGTGGCGAACCTATTGTGCATACCCCTCAGGATGCCATCTGTTCTGCAAAAAACATGCAGCTTGACGCACTGGTGATAAACGGAAGATTATGTAATATTGAAATTACTACTAGCCATAAATAGCCATGAAGCGCTTCCGGGATTGCAACCATGGCTATTCCTATTTTACCCTCCGGGTATGCTTGTTGGCAATTCACTCCCCTAATTAGAGCCTCACAAAAACATCCGAGTTTTCTTAGATGCACTAATTATTAAATAGGTCTTTTTTACCAATACTACTATCTCACCAAAAGCACCCAGCCATCTTTTGTTTTGTGCTTTATTCTATTTTGCGGAAAGATAAATTTGAGTGAAATATTCGTCAACAGGCCAGCTCCGGAAGAGAGCAACAATTGTTGGGTGCTCGAAAGCTTATCGCCATTATTGCGCAAGGCGTAATAGCTTCCCAGCGTAGCACCCACGGTAAGCACAGTTTTAAGCAATTGTGAGCCTACGGATACTTTTCTAAAGCCCGTGATATCGCTGATGCGTATATGCGTCAGGTCTACTGCGTCGGCAAACAAGCGCGGCTTGCCCATCACTATCATACTGTCGTTGACCTGAATAAGGCTATTTGATTTTAGCTCCATTTGTTTCAAATAACCGCGGTATTGAACAACCATCATACCACCTTTGGGTATCTGTACCGCCTTGCGTTCTGCTTGATTAAGAAATATAAGCGCACTCTTTTGCGCGTGCACGCCTATTGAAATACAAAAGAAAGACAGGATTAATAAAACACGCATCGTTTTTTTTGTAAAAATACAAGAAAATATAAGGTATAAAAAAACCGGCACAAGGCCGGTTGTACAATATGGTAAAAAATCGATTAACTTTACAAACTAAACAATACGCCTACGGAAATTCCCAATTGTTCAAAAGCCGTATCATATTTTAGCTCGCCATAAAACATGCTGCCAAAAGTGATGCCCGCCCCCAGATTGATGCCTATTTCACCATCACTTGCAGAATATTTACCCCAAGGTCCGGCATCAGCTTCTATTTTTATGTGGCTATAGTTGAGACCACCAATTCCGTACAATCCGAAAGCTTCTTCTTCTAAGAACGAATAATGGGCATCTGCGTTTAATTGCCACTTACTAACATCTGCCCCATCAGGAGAACCCGGGAAAAATAAGGTAAATCCAGGTGCTACCGAGAACTTCTCACTAAAGGCATAATCGCCTCGGGCATTAAGGCCAAAGCCTAATTTATCGCTACCGTCATCATCCACGCCAACGGCAGTACCCAATGTTAAACCACCACCCACTTTCCAACCTTGTGCAAACGTTGTAGTTGATATTGCAAACAATACAGCTACCGTTAAAAATAATTTTTTCATTTTTAGTAATGTTAAGGTTAATAATAATATTAAAACACCTTAAGATATGAAATTATAAAAACATGGAGCAATAAATAGTATGCCGTACTCCTCATTAATTGGATGATAATCAATTTAAAGAATTAACTTATGGAGATAATAGATGCATTAATGGAAAACTGTTGGCGGACGGAAAGTGGCAAAATGCCATTAGCCATTTTGTAATACCATAAAACCGGCACAATGGCCGGTTTTTTTCAATCTATTATAAAGGCTAACTAAAATGCATAGCTGGCGGTAAATTGTAACACACCGTTTTTTCCTTCACCTTCGTCGGTATCCAAAACGTTGCTTAAACCAATGTTATATCTAAAATCCAAACCCAGACCCATTGGCAGATCGTAACCCAACCCAACATTCAGGCCGAAGTCTATACTTTTAAAGGCCTCCTTAATATCCTCCTCTGCGCTTATACCCTGTGTTTCGGCTTTGGCCTTTGCCGAGGCTAAAAAACCAACTTGCGGACCTGCATTGATGCTGAATCCATCCGCAGGGTAAAACTTCATCATTAGTGGAATGTTGATGTAGTCCAACTTCATTGTAACATCAATATCATATCCTTGCTCTGTTTCGGAACCTGTGGCGCCTTGCATTGAATAGAGTGCTTCGGGTTGAAAAGCAATGGTCTCCGTTAGGTTTATTTTGGCAAATACACCAAAAACACCGCCAGACCTGGGATCGGCTCCGTCCATATCGTCACCTGTTAAATTAGCCACGTTTAAACCCGCTTTAAGGCCAAATTGAGCTTGCGAAAATGTTGTCATTGAAACCAGGGCAAGAACCGCCACAAAAATTAACTTTTTCATTGTTTTGTTTTTAAGGATTATTGTTTTTATTGTCAAAAAACAATATAAGATAAATTAGTATTAAAAACAATGAAGGATGTCACTGATATTATGTAAGTAACGCTTCTGAAAAAAGCATTGTATTGTGCGACTATAATGATGAGAAATATGTAGTGCGAGTACACATCCCTTCCGCAGATGTAGTGTTAAATTTTATCTTGCCCGGTAAAAACAAGTAGTACGGTGCTGTATCCAATGGTCATATGGAGCAACGCCGCAATAACTTGCAAGGTACCGCAACTCCATCGGCATCGTCTTTATACGCCGTTGTTTACTGTGCTGTTACTTTTTTAAATACTTTGCCAGTGAAAACAAGACATACAAAGCAATAGTAATAGCTATGCCGCCCATGCCCATCCATATCAGGAAAAACAAACTGGCCAACAGCAAAACATACTTGTCGGCATTACCCTTTAAACCAAAGCTCTTAAACTTGAGCGAGAACATGGGTATCTCCGACATCAATAAAAAAGAGAAGACGGGCACAAAAGACAACAATATCCATTGGTTTTGTAACATATCGAATAGCCATCCGCTGCCTTGATTAAACACAAAAGCCAGGGAGGCCAAAAACATGCCGGTTGCCGTAGTGGTAAGCCCTATAAAACTATCCGATTGCCGGGTATCTACATTAAATTTGGCCAGCCGCAAACCCGAAAAAACGGTGGCTACAAATGGCGAAAGCATTAAAGCTTGCACCCCAAAGGATTGCTGAAAAATATCGGCATCGAAACTACCCAGTATCACCTGTTTTATCATCATATGCAGCATCACCATGGGCGCCAGTCCAAAGCTTACCATATCGGCCAGGGAGTCCAGCTCTTTGCCCATGGGCGAATAGGCTTTTAGCATCCGTGCGGCAAAGCCATCTCCAAAATCGAACAGCGAACTTAAAAAAAGTAATATGGCGGCTTCGGCCAACAGACCGTGAAAGGCGGCGAAAACACTCAATGTTCCGCTCAATAGGTTGAGACTCGTGATGAAGTTGGGGATATGTTGTTTCATGGGTTTTATGTTTAAAAGTTTAGGTTTAAAAGTTCAACGTTGCGGGTGAGAGTTTGTCCTTTTGGGGATTTATTCGATTTGAATTCCTTTTTCCCCTGCGAACGTTTTGATGGTTTCTTTTATGCTTTGAACTCGATTGTAATCGTCCGTTGGTATTTTCAGCATTAAGGTGCTATCGTCCGTTTTTGTTATTCTGTATTGGGCCGATTTGTATTTAATCGATTTTAATTCATCCCATTGTATAGTTTCCCCTTTTGTAAAGGGTTCCTGTTTAATGCGTATTTCCTTATCATTGATATGTATAAGGGCTTTTCCGCCAAAGAACCCAACTAAGGAAACGCCTGTACCTTCAATTAAATGCCCAATTCCAAGTGTTAAAAAAACAAGGAAATACAACATATCAAATATTTTAAGGGATTCTTTCTCGGCAAGGGCAATCCAAATCCACAAAATGGAGAAAAGAATGGCCAACATTCCGAACCCGATCCTTAGGTTGGACTTTTTCCGTGCCAACAGATTAATTGTTAATTCCATGGTGTTGTTTTTACTTATTCCGGCATAAAGATAATTTATTTTTACGGTGACGGGTGTCATTGAGCGATACCAACCAAACGATTCGGCATATCTATTTCATATTTAATGTGGTATTTAGGATAAATGTTAGAATCGCCTCCTAATACAAGCACGTTTAAAATATTCATACAACATTACGCTTAAGCCTCTATTCCTACTTCAATATCCTACTGCCTGCCAGCCTTGTTGCAAAGGTAGTAAAAGCAACCACCGTTATGGAGCTTACCGGCATTAATATGGCGGCCACAACAGGCGACAGGTTGCCGGTTATGGCGAATCCCAGGCCTATGGTATTGTAAAAAAACGAAATGATAAAACTTTGCTTTACTATGGTCATACTTTTTTTGGCAAAGTGTATGTATTGATGAAATCGCTTGAATTTAGAGGCCTCCAGTATGGCATCGCCGGCGGGTGAAAAATGATAGATATCATCGGCCAGCGAAAGCGCCACATCACTACTCATAAAGGCTCCGGAGTCGTTGAGTCCGTCGCCGGTCATAAGTACCGATTTACCCTGGCCTTGCAGGTCTGCAATAAAATTCATCTTGTCCTGTGGCTTTTGGTTAAAAAGCATTTGCTCGCTACCGAACAGCTTAATCAGGTTTTCCCGCTCTGCATCGTTGTCGCCCGATAAAAGATAAAGTGCGTACTTATCTTTGAGCTTAGCTAACACATCTTCAACCCCCTGCCTGTATTGGTTACTAATTTTAAAATAGCCCAAAATCTTATTATCAATAGAAAGATAAACCGCTGAGGCTACTGGTTTAAATGGCTTGGTTCCTTCATCGTTAAGGTACTCCAATGCGCCCAACTTAACCGGCACATTGTCCACCATGGCAAACACACCCCGACCAGGCACTTCGGTGAAACCAACGGTTTTGTATGTTTTAATATCTTTATAAAACTTAGTGATAGCGGCACTCAAAGGGTGGGTAGATTGCTGAGCCAACGAAACTGCCTTAGCTAAATCTGCCGCCTGCAAGGGTAAGCCCACAAAGGACACACTGCTTTCTTCGGGCTTGGTAAGGGTACCCGTTTTATCAAAAACAAGAGTATCTATCTTAGTCATGCGCTCAATTACATTGGTATTTTTAACGTACAAGCCCTTATGGCCAAAAATACGCATGGCACTGCCTAAGGTAAAGGGGATAGATAGCGCCAAGGCACAGGGGCAGGCCACAATAAGTACCGAAGTGAGCACAAGCAGCGCCGTTTTAAATGTGTCGAAATAAAGCCAGGTACCAAAAGCTGCCAGGGCAATGATGATAACGGCAAGGGTAAATTTGCCACTAATTTTATCCACCGCCGAGGTAAGTGATTTGGCATTCAGCGTATTTTTTTCGCTTTGGTTCCACAATTGGGTTAGATGACTTTGTGCTACCTCTTTAACTACCTTTACCGTTATCGCCCCACCTGTTTGCACCCCGCCAGCATACAAAAAGTCGTCCTTGCTTTTTCGCACCGGAGCCGATTCGCCGGTAACAAAACTGTAATCCACCAGGGCAGTACCGTCCACCAGGCTTGAGTCGGCAGGTATAAGTTCTTTGTTGCGTATCAACAGATAATCACCCTCTTTTACCTCTTCCAGCAATACACTTTCCTCCTGTCCGTTCAAACGGGTCACAGCTACCGGAAAATAGGATTTATAATCCCTGTCGAAAGCCAGGGCCTGATAGGTTTTGCTCTGGTACCAACGGCCCAGCAGTAAAAAAAACAAGAAGCCCGAAAGACTGTCGGAATAGCCCGGCCCGATGCCCATAAGCACCTCGTAGCTGGTCACAAAAAATAGTGCCAATATACCAATGGCGATGGGCAGATCGATATTAACAATGCCCTTAACGATGTTTTTGCCCGCCGAAAGCAAGTAATCGCTGCCACTGTAAAACACCAGGGGTATGGTGAGCACGTACATTAGATAATACAAAAAAGTACCAAAGGAGCCTTCGATGGTTTCACCGTTAAAATACTCGGGCAGGCTGTACAACATTACATTGCCAAACACAAAACCAGCCACACCAATTTTGTAGAGCAAGCCTTTATTCTGCCCTTTTTTATCTTGCCTGCCATCCAGGTTTTGCAGCGATATGTCGGGCACATAATGGATAGAGACCAACAGCTCCACCAACTGGCGCAAGGAAATAATCCGGGTATCGAAAGATACGGTATATTTTTTCTGCACAAAGTTCACCGCTGCATGTTTTACACCTTTGTTCAGTTTACTCAGGTGTTCCAACAACCAAATGCAGGATGCACAATGTATGCTGGGGATATAAAAGGTAACTTTGGCTATGCCATCTTCAAAAAACTCGTACAGCTTATCTCTCACCTCCTCCTTGTCCAGATATGCATATTTACTCAAATGCGGTGCCTCCTCGAGCCTTATTCCGGGTTGCTTCTGAAACTCATAGTACCGCTGCATATTGCTGTCGTTGAGCAATAGATAAACGGTAGCGCAACCGTTACAACAAAACTTTTGCTCGTTTTGTATTACGGGATACTTGCCGCAATCGGCTCCACAATGGACGCATTTGTTTGACATTGTTTTAGATAAGAGACCTTTAAATTAGATGTTAGAGAATAGAAGTTAGAGATTGGTTCAAGAAAATTTGCAGCTTAATCTTCACCGCGCTGGCAACATGAACTACTTATGGCTTCCTTTGTATTGCCTTTGGTCTCCCCCACAGTTTGCTCCACATGCATTTGCGGGTGTAATTTTTTTTCGGGGGGACTTAAAAAGGGGATGCCCAAACTAAGGCCACGAAGAATAAATATAATACCAATAACAACTACCAGAACCGGTATCACTTTGTTCACTTTTTCGCGGATAGCCACGTTAGCCATATTACCCACCAGCGATATGCCCAGCATCATGGGAATAGTTCCCAGGCCAAATAAAATCATAAACAGCGTACCGCTTGTTACATCACCTGTTCCTATGGCACCGGCAATGGCCAGATACACCAAACCACAGGGTAGCAAACCATTGAGCAGACCTATTAAAAACAATCCTCCGAAGGATCTTTTCACAAACAGACGCTGGATTCCTTTGCGCACCAAACCTACAATGGGCATTTTTTGGGGTTGTGCACTTTTAAATATAGACGGCAGCAATACCGACAGAATCATTAATGCACCCATGGCCACCGATACCCATTGCTGAAAACCCACCAATGAAAGGCCCTGACCTATTAATCCGAAGATAGCCCCCATAATGCCATAAGTGACCGTGCGCCCCAAATTATACATTACCCCACTGACCACTTTTGCACCGATAGCCTTACCGTGCAGCGGTAAGCTCAAGGCAATGGGGCCACACATGCCGGCACAGTGCAAGCTGCCCATAATGCCCAATACGAAACCCGTTAGAATTATTTCCATTGTTATTAAAAGTATCAAAACCTGTCCCGCCAAAGCGGAATATAAATACAAAGTATTAATGCCAAACAAGAGTTGAACCCCGTTAGGGTTCCTATTACAATTTACGCATAGCCCCGGGTGAAACCCGTGATATAATAACAAAATGAAAAGAACCCTGAAAGGGTTCCCCCTATAATTTGCTTTATCAGGGTAATTGCATTGCCATAAAAATATCATCCAATGCAGAATATTATCTTATCGTCGTCCAACAAACGTTGTTGTGCTAAACACATCTTATCGCACAACAAAATCTTTTGAAACCATATATTTACCCTCATCTTTTCCCCACGAAACAGATACATTGTACCTTCCTTTTACCAGTCTATCACCATCAATAAAAATTCCATCCTGGCCTGACGGTACAAGTAAGGTGACATCGTGTTTTTTATCCGAAGCCCTGTAAAAATAAATTTGTTTTTCAACCCCATCTGTAGCCAAAGAAGCGGCAAAAAGGACTTTTACTCCCGTATTTTCGTTTTGTATAGATATGCTATCCTTATACACCGCCGACCTCTTATCCGTCTCCATCTTCAATGAATATTCAGCTCCCTGCCGGTAATAATCCTTGGTTACCAGGTCGTTGTTCTCGCCCAGCGAAAAAACCACAAAGGAAATAATCCAGGTAAAAAATATAACGAAGAAAACTAATATGCCATGTCCCCAATTTAATTTCATGTTGTAATTCGTATTAAAATATGCGTATCCAATATTAAGATAATACAATCAATATTTTTAGTTTATTATTTTACTTTTCTCCCAATGGCGCCTTAAAGGTAGCCGTAGTTGTTTCCAACAACCTGTTATTGTAATATAAGCCCAGCTCAACCGCTGCATTTTTGGCGCTGATATCGGCTTTGCCCCGCTTTAGGATAATTACGCCGTCAAAACTACCATTTTCATTTAGATGAATAGGATGTTCGGACAAATAAAATGTACTGTTGATAGGTTTTAACACCTTTAGCTTTAACTTTTTAAATCCATCGGTTTTGTTCACAATCTTTAGCCTATAAATGTTCGATATGGTATCATTGGCCGCTTCCTGAAACATCGTACCCGGCATTCGCAATAGCGAAGCATCTATTTCGGTACGTATGGATACAGCGGCCACCAAGGCAGTAAGCAACACCAGCAAAACCCCAGCATAGGCAAAGGTACGCACGCTTTTGATACTGCTTTTACCGGTTTCGATACTGTATTTAGAGGTAAAGCGAATCAGGTTTTTCGGACGGCCAATTCTTTTCATCACGATATTGCACTCGTCGATACAGGCGGTGCAGTTAACGCACTCTAACTGGGTGCCGTTTTTTATGTCGATACCCGTGGGGCACACCGCAATGCAAGCACCACAATCGATGCAATCGCCCTTAACCTTACGCGGTTCGCCCCGTTTGTAATCGTAAGCCACCGTTATAGATTTGCTATCCAGCAAAACGCCCTGCATACGGCCATAGGGGCAAAACATGGTGCAAACGCCTTCGCGCAGGTAGGAATATATCCAAAAGTAAAAACCGCTTACCGCTGCCATGGCAGCATACACCTCCCAATATTCGCCTAGCGGACTTTGCCATATCACCCATAATTGTGCGGGACCGGTAAACCACATGATAAATACATTGGTGAAAAACAGCGTGACCAGGAAAAACAAGACATACTTTAATGCGATGCTTAATTTTGTAGGCGTTTTTTTACGTTTCCCACGTTGATAATTCCCGTGGAACATATACTCTATCCGGCGATATACCATCTCCATAAAAACCGTATGCGGACAAGCCCATCCACACCAAAACCTGCCAAACACCGAAGTAAAGAGTACGATAAAGATAACCACCGTTGCCATTAGTAAGGCCATTATCTCACTGTCCTGCGAATACACGGTGGCGCCAAACAGATGGAACTTACGGTTTATCACATCAATAAGCATAAAAGGCTTACCGCCAATTTTAATAATGGGTGCTACGATGAAAAACACCAACAGAAAAATAGCCACCACGGTTCGCCGGGTGTACCACTTGCCTTTGGGCTGCCGTGCTTTTATCCATTTACGCTTACCTTTTTCGTCAATGTTATCGGGTCGTTCGCGAAATGTTTTTTCTATGGGGGAATGCATGTGTAGAGAAAGTATTATTGATCTGACGGTTTGGTTGCCTTGCTATAAAAAAAATGATCCGAGTACAGTTCGTATGGTATGCATCCCGGGTTCTTTTGATGCCAATGTACAACTAGTAGATGATATTACAGAATCTTATTAATCCGCAATGTTGAATTAATTTAAAAACGATGTAAAATCTCAATCCCCCTATTCACATTCCTCTCCCTGCGGTTCTTTTGGATTGGCCGGCGATGAACCTACCATAGCATTTAAGATATAGTTGGCCAGGTATTTTATTTCTTCCTCCTGCATCATATTTTTGTAGGGCGTCATACCTTTTGTGGGCCTTCCGTTGGCTATTACGTCTATCACCTCTTCGAGACTGCATCCGTTTATCCAGTAGTTGTCGGTAAGGTTGGGGCCTATGGAGTTACCCTCGCCACCTGTGCCATGGCAGGCCATACAGGCATTTTTTTCGTACAGGCCTTTCCCTTTTTCAATCATCTGGGCCATGCTTAGCTCGGGCATATCGGCTTGGTTGGCCGCTTTTATCTCCGCCATTTTGGCGTCCCACTCGGCTACCGATTTGGCATACTCACTGGCCTGATCGCGCTCATTACCCGGGTAGCCAAAGTAGTGCACCAGGTAAAACAGTGAAAAACCGATAGTAACTAAAAATAACAGGGTAATCCACAAGGGAGCCGGATTGTTCCTCTCCCGGATTCCGTCGTACTCGTGCGACTCAATGTCGTCGTGCTTATCTTCAATTTCTTTATCGTGGCTCATACTTACTTATTTTTTTCATTTATCTGATTGTCCGCATCTTCGGTATCCTCATCCAAAATGGAGTTCTTGTATTTGTTTAACTCCGATTTTGGCGTACGTATGGTTTTATAAACTATGATAACAAACAGGATAATAAATATAGCTATACCAATAATGTAATACCATTGGATACCGTTTACTCCTTTTAATACTTCGCTTACATATCCCATATACCCAGATTTGAAAGATGCTCCTTTTTTACCTAATTTGTACTTTTAAGTCAACTCTCTATTCTATTAATTCTCTTTAGTAATTACCTCTATCCGTTATAGGGAAATCAGAGGTTTTTTATAGCGAATTGCAGCCTTTTACAATAGTATTTAATTATTTACTCCCGACATATCGGCAGGCAGGACATCAATACCGGTTTCGTCTTCTACTCCAGAAATATCCCTGCCCAATTTATGTAAATAGGCAATCAGGGCAATCATCTCCTTGTCAGGCTCAATCTCGATACCGGATGCTTTTAAATCCTCCACAATTTTATTAGCCTGCTTCATATAATCCTCGATGGCTTCCTCTGCATAACCTGCACGATACGGAACACCCAGCGTTTGCATCACCTTAATTTTCTTGGGTACTATATCAAGATCCACTTCATTTTCGGCCAGCCAAGGATAGGCAGGCATGATGGTTTGTGGGTTCATCTCCAGGGGCTCCATAAAGTGATTGTAATGCCACACTGCCGTTTTGTAGGTGGTTGAACCACCTATGGACATATCGCCGAGGTATCCGGCCCGCGCCAAATCGGGACCTGTGCGCCGCGATCCCCATTGGAACGGATAATCGTACACAAACTCCCCAATCTTGGAATATTCCCCGTATCGGTCGGTCTCCCATCGCAAGGGGCGTATCTGTTGCGAATGGCAATTGTAGCATCCGTTAGATATATAAAGGTCGCGACCGGTTAGTTCGAGCGGCGTATAGGGTTTTACAGCTTCAATTTTAGGTATGTTTGATTCCACGCTTAACAGTGGTATAATTTCCACTGCCCCACCGATGGCTACCGCAATAAAAACAAAAACACTAAATCGTACCCCTCTGCGTTCTAACCACCTGTGGGTTGTTTCACGGTCGGGATTTCTTTTGGCAGGATTGACCAGTGCCGGGGCTTCCGCCGGCTCGTCCGGCACCATATGTCCCATTTTCATGGTCTTCATCATATTATATAAAAACATGATAAAACCGGTAAGGAACAATACGCCACCTACAATCCTAAAGGTATAAAGTGGAAGTATTTGTATAGTTGTTTCCAGGAAGTTAGGATAAGCCAACGAACCTGTTGGGGTATACTCTTTTAGCATGAGCCATTGCGTAATAGCAGCCCAATAAAGGGGAATGGCAAACAACAGGATACCAAGTGTAGCAATCCAAAAATGGGCATTGGCCAGTTTGCTCGAGTACAGTTTTGTTTTAAACATACGCGGCACCAGCCAATAAAACATACCAAAAATAAGTCCGCCGTTCCAGCCCATGCCGGCTATATGTGTATGGGCGATGGTCCAGTCGGTAAAGTGGCTGATGGCATTTACTGTTTTCAATGACATCATGGGCCCCTCGAAGGTGGCCATACCATAGGCAATCAAAGCCACCACAATAAATTTGAGGTCGGCTCTTTCACTTACTTCGTCCCATGCGCCACGCAGGGTGAGCAATCCATTAATCATACCGCCCCACGAGGGTGCTATCAGCATAATTGAAAAAGTTACACCAAGCGCTTGTAGCCAATCGGGCAGGGCATTATACAACAAGTGGTGCGGCCCTGTCCACATATATAAAAATATGAGGGTCCAGAAATGGATAATAGACAGTTGATAGGAATAAATGGGCCTGTTGGATGCCTTAGGCAGATAATAATACATTATACCCAACCAGGGAGTTGTCAGAAAAAAGGCTACGGCATTGTGTCCGTACCACCATTGCACCAGTGCATCTTGTGCTCCGGCATAAACAGGGTAGCTTTTAAAAAGAGATACAGGTATTTCAATGGAATTGACGATATGCAATATGGCCACCGCCAAAAAAGTGGCGAGATACCACCATGCAGCGGCATATATATGCTTTACCCGCCGTTTAATGATGGTACCTATCATATTCCAACCGAAGAGTACCCACGATATGGCTATCAATATGTCGATGGGCCATTCGAGCTCGGCGTACTCTTTGGCGGTGGTAAAACCCAGCAGCAAGGTAACAGCTGCCAGGACAATGACCAGCTGCCAGCTCCAAAAATGGATTTTACTGATTAAGTCGTTAAAAAGCCTGGCCTTGAGCAAGCGTTGCAGGGAGTAATAAATACCGGCAAACATGGCATTGCCAATAAATGCAAAAATAACGGCATTGGTATGCACCGGACGAACCCTGCCAAAGGAGGTATACTCGAGTCCAAGGTTAAAAACCGGATAGGCGAGCTGTAAGGCAGCTAACAAACCAACTACCAAAGCTACTGCTCCCCACACTAAGGTTGCCACGGTAAAGTTACGTACAATTGTATTGTCGTATTTAAATTTTTGAATCTCCATTGCTCAATCTCTAATGTTTGAATCTCTATCGTTTAAATCCCTGCCGGGATTGACGATCGTATTTATTTTTTTACTTGTCAACTTCGTTTTTATCTTCTTCGGCTTGCGTTTCGTTGTCATCATCCGATAAATCTTCATCATCAAATAATATGCGCACCGATGATGAATAAGTATCTTCGTACTGGCCTGATTTTACGGCCCAGATAAACACGCCCAAAAAAACCAGTGCCGCCAATAAACTTACCCCTACCAATAAATAAAGTATATTCATGGCAAGTGTTTTTTATATTACCTTTTGGTCGTCAGCTATCGGTTCTTTACCCAACACATATACTTTTCGCACCATAAAAAGCACATAGAATATAAAGAACCAAGCTGTTACAACCGCACCGCTAAAGCCGATTATAATCCAAAGCGGCGCTTTGTCCACGGTATTCCACATGGCTCTTTCCTTGTTTAAGGCGGGCTTGTCGTTCACCTTACCTATGGCCAGCGTTTTTTCTGCTTTTACTTCGCCATAAGCTTCGGATTGTTCTATTTGTGCAATCAGGTGCACATTACCCAAGCTATCGCCGGGCAAAGTGCCATCCCAGGGAAAATAAGCCAAGCCCTCTTTGTTGGTATTTTTTGCATCCCCCAAGGTCAAATTACCGAAATACCTTTTGGCTTCTAATTGAATAGCCACCCCACCCACGGGATTCGTGCTTTGGTTTAAAGTTCCGGTCAACTTAACTTCCACTGCCTTTTTATTTTCATCGTATCTCAGCCCCAAGGATAAAAGTGTTCCTTCAGGTATATTGGTTTCTATTTTCTCGGCTGTTTCCTGAACGTAGGTGGGGTTAAAACTACGCACATACGATATAACACTCCATATATCCGCTTTGCTTAAAGCACTTTTAAAAGATGGCATCGTGGCCCGTCCCTCGCTGATTTTATAAAACATGGCACCATCGGTATTGCGCTGAAACTGTTGCGAAGCAGGGTCGCCGGGTGATGGAACGAGCATGGCGTTAAAATTGCCCTGTCCCGGCATGCCATGACAAACCTGGCATTGTGCCGCAAAAATATCAGCTCCCGACTGTTGCATGGATTCAGTAAACTGCACCGGGCTCAACTTGCCCTGATGCTCGGCGGGCACTACCCAGTCTGCTTGCGCTGATAATTTAAGTACAGCACAAGTACAAATAATTAAGGTTAAAAAAAACTTGTTCATTGCTGCTGTGTTAAATAATTTTGGTTTTAGTTTCTTCCTCTTCTTCTGCCATTTCCCAGATGGGTATTACCGGGAACAGCTTGGCCAGCACCGATATAATCATTATACCCAATATAATGGAGCCGGCGGTAACTGCCCCCTCAATAACAGTAGGTTGATACACCACCCACTCGTTAGGTAAGAACTGTACAGGCAAAAAGGGATGTTCCATGGTGGGGATAACGATGATATAGCGTTTTAACCAGGCACCTACCATTACAAACAAGGCGATGATAAATAAGGGTAATGGTTTACGGAAAGGCTTCCATAACAATACAATCATAGGTATCACCAAACCAAATATTTGCGAAAACCAGAACATAACGGCATGTCTGCCCGCAAAGAGCTCATGTATGTGTATGGCATCAAACTCCTTCATTTTATAGGCAGGTACCACAAACTCGTTCAGGTTAAAATAAAAATATATTACACAAACAAACTCCAACAATTTGCCCATCTTATCAAACAAAGGCTCGTGAAGATATTCGCGCAATTTATAGTTGTTTCGGAAAAAGAATACGGCAATAATAACTGCAGCCATACCGGTAACAAAAGCTCCCGTTAAAAAGTAGGGACCAAAAATGGTGCTGTCCCAGCCGCTGCGCGAGTTTACCGCCAGCAACCATGAAGTAACCGTATGAATGGCAAAGGCTGTTGGGATAATTAAAATGATTAGCACGCGCGTGGCATTAAACAGCATTTTATATTGCTTGGGATGGTGCGTCCAGTTAAAAGACAGGATTTCGTAGAGCTTCATTTGCCATTTAGGCGCTTTCGACATCCTGCCCCGTGCTATAGCCAAATCAGGTATCAAGGGCAGTAAGTACAGCAGGAAGCTGATAACCAGGTAGGTACTCACCACCGTTACATCCCATAATATAGGCGACTGCACCCGACCATATAAAAATACATGATGCAAACGTTCGGGTCGTCCCATGTCCGAAACAATGACTAATCCTGCAACAGCAGCAAAGGCCACGGCAATAATCTCTGCAATTCGGGTAATGGGTTTTATCCATTGATAACCCAACAAGCCAATAACGCCACTTATGAGCATACCCACCAGTGCGGTGGCAACAAAAAACACAAAATTCGCAATGTACATGCCCCAGCTCACCATATCGCGCATTCCGGTAACTACCAATCCTTTGTTATACTGGATAATATAGGCATAAATACAGGCCAGCAGTGCCATGGTTAAAAACAGCATCCAATTTACAAAGGCATTGTTAAACCCTACCGGTTTAAGCACATCCGTGGCTATTTTGTCGAGCTTTTCCTTATTAATTTTAGTATTATGATCCGACATTCGTATAAAATTTATAGAGGTGCATTTTATAATAAAAACAGATTGTTAGATTTTAGATAATAGACATTAGACGCATTTACAATCGCTAGTTTATACACCTATTAACAAAAAATTATATAGCTTAGCTATGATGATTATCCGGTTTCTCAGGTGTTTCGAATACCCTGTCTTTAGGCGGCAGATAATACACACGTGGCTTGGTTCCCAACTCCTCCATTAGTCTGTACCCTGCATTTTTCTCTAACAATTCACTCAATATCACCGTTTCCCGGGTCGTTCCGTTGGTTACGGCATCTTCATTTTCGTCGCCAAAGTAAAAAACACCGTTGGGGCAGGCTCTAACACAGGTAGGCAGCTCACCACCGCGTAAACAATCCGCACTGAACAAGCATTTGGTAATGGTACCTTTGCGCTGCGGAACATTGGCTTCCACGTCATATTCCATGGGCTCCTCTTTGTACAACTGATCGTGAAAAGGTTTTTCCCAATTGAACACACGCACAGAATACGGACAGGCCGCCATACAGAACCTACATCCAATACAACGCTCGTTGTCAATAAGCACCAGACCGTCCTGCCGTTTAAAGGTAGCATCTACCGGACATACGGATACACAGGGTGGATTATCGCAATGCATGCAGGGCTTGGGCATGTTGTACGGTGCCGATTGCGGGTTATCCTGCATCACAAGGGTATTAATATGATATTGGTAAGGGTGCAAATGATGGTGTTCCTGGCAGCCTTTAATGCATTCGCGTGCATTCCGGCATTTGGCCAAATCAATAACCATGACCCAACGCTTGCCAGCAATACCCACGCGTCCGCGCGACTGTAAAACCTCGGTATCTAACTTTACCTGCTTCACCTGTGATTTGGGAATCTCTACCAGCTTATTATCGGCTGTAAGTACTTTCACATATTCCTCATCGTCACCGGGTGCAGGTGAAAAACCTGTTACAACTGCTCCCGTTGAGGCCGCTGCCCCTATCAATCCAAGCTTTCGCATAAAATCCCGCCGGGAATTCTTCCCCTTTGAATTATCCGGCTCATTCTTTTTCATACTGTCCAAACCCATGCTCTTATTTTATATTATCCTTTTGTAGTATTTCAAAAACTTTAATGTCTTAATTTACTTCATCCGTGTACGCGAATACTATTTACAAGTTACCTTTATTATAGCTTAGAAATCACTATTTAAGTAACAAGTTGCCGAATATAAATATTTCCTTACTATAAAATCTATTCACCCTTCATTTTACCCCTTAATTTAAAAACATTCTGAATAAGACAGGTAAAAAGTCGGTTACAAATTAACCTTCATTTAAACGATTTAAATTATGCTGAAAAACTTTTTCGTTCATGAACTATGCTTTTAATAAGTCTTTTGCTTCTCCGCTAAAATATAGCGGTAAACCTATTCTTGTTTCAAATATCTTTTGCTAATTTTCGATATTCAAAAATCCAACTTTTATCTTCACTCAAATACCACCTTATGCTACTCAAAAACATTATGCGTCCCCTCTTTTTATTTGCTTGCCTGTTACTATTCGGATGCGGACAAAAAACCAAAGAAGTGCAGCAGCTTCACAAAGTAAAGTACAACCCTAAAGTTGCTGCTTTTACCTCAGGTATGGTATCCAACCGGGCCGAGATTATAGTTCGCTTTTCGGAGCATATAGCGGAGGCCCAAGCGGGTAAACCCGCCTCAACGAGCATAATGAAGCTAACACCATCGGTAAAAGGAGATTTTTATTGGAATGATAATCAAACACTTGCATTTAAAGCAAAGGAGAGAATGAAAGGGGGTACCGTTTATAAGGTACAAGTAAAATTGAAGCAGGTATTTAAGGACAGCGCCGAGGATTTTGAGTTTACTTTCCAAACCCTAAGCCAAAACATTAGGTTAGATATGGGGCAGGTATCGCCGTACCAAAACACAGACCTATCCGACAATAAGCTGGGTGGCACACTTGTTTTAGCCGATGATGCCGATATCAATCAAGTACATAAAGTGATTACGGCCAGGCAAAAAGGCGAAGAATTAGAGGTGGAATGGCTGGCACCGGCCACAGCTAATAATTATCCCTTTTTACTGCATCACATTAAGCGCAGCAGCTCACCCAGCACTGTGCAAATAAGGGTGAGCGGTGAACCCATTAGTGTAGATTTAAATGAATCTAAAAAAATTAGAATCCCCTCTATCAATGACTTTGAGTTGCTTGCCTGCAAAACGGTTTTCGAGCCCCGGCAAGCCATCGAAATTTCTTTTACTGACCCCTTGAACCCTACGCAGGACCTATCCGGATTGGTAGAGTTGGACAACAACACTTTTTTTACTTCCGAAATAGATAACAACATCCTTAATCTGTATCCCAATACCTCTATGACCGGCGATGTGAAGGTGACTATACATCCCGGTATCGAAAACATATTGGGTATCAAAAACAAGGCAAAAGAAACGGCTCTGCTCACTTTTACAAGCAACAAACCCCAGGTAGAATTTTTGGGCAAAGGCACCATTCTTCCGGAATCATCGGGTTTAACAATCCCTTTTAAAGCGGTTAGTTTAAAAGAAGTGCAGGTTCAGATTATAAAGATATATGAGAACAATATTGCTTCCTTTCTGCAACAAAATTCCCTCGACGGAAATAGCCAGTTAAAACGAGCCGGCCGGTTGGTGCTTAAAAAAACCATTCCTCTCAATACCGACCGAACCCTGGATCTGAATAAATGGAACACTTTTTCCATCGATCTGGATAGATTGATAATGGTGGATAGAGGTGCTATTTATAGAGTGGAACTTCACTTTGCCCGCCGCAATGCCATCTACCCCTGTGCCGATGAAGATACGGAAGATGATACAGCACCCCTGACCAATCCCGACGAAATTACCGATTTGGAAATGGCCTATTACGATGGCCCTTATGGATATAGCTACTACGACCAGGATTACTATTATTATGGCAGTTGGAACGAAAGGGACGACCCCTGCAAAAAAGCCTATTACCATAACAGGCGCTTTGCCTCGCGAAACATCCTGGCCTCCAACATCGGCATCATTGCCAAAAAAGGTACTGACAAGGCGATGGTAGTGGCTCTTACCGATCTAAGAACTACAGAGCCATTGGCCAATGCGGAGGTGGAAATTTACAATTACCAGAATCAGTTGATAACATCGGCAAAAAGCAACAATGAGGGGTTTATCAGATTAGATGTAACCAGGCAACCTTTCTTGCTAATAGCCAAATACCAAAACCAAAGGGGATACCTACGTTTAGATGAAGGCTCTTCCCTCTCGCTAAGCCGTTTCGATGTATCCGGGCAGACCATCGATAAAGGGTTGAAGGGCTACATCTACGGCGAACGTGGCGTATGGCGACCCGGTGATACCTTGTTCGTTTCTTTAATTTTAGAAGACAGGGACAACAAACTGCCCGGGAACCACCCCGTAGTCTTTGAGCTCTCCAATCCCAACGGCCAGTTGGTTAAACGCCTGGTAAGCAGCGATGGCGTAAACAATATGTACCTGTTTAAGGTAGATACGCAGGATGATGCCCCCACCGGGAATTGGCAAGCCCGCTTTCTGGTGGGCGGAACGGCCTTTAATAAAACGTTGAAGGTGGAAACGGTGAAGCCTAATCGTCTAAAAATTGATATGGACTTTGGTACGGACATGATTTCAGTGGCCAAACCCACTATCCAAGCCGATATGGAAGTGAAATGGCTGCACGGCGCCGTGGCGAAAAATTTAAAAACCATCGTTACCGCCACTTTAACATCCATGCCAACACATTTCAAAGGATATAAAAACTTCTCCTTCGACGATCCAAGCCGTTCATTCAGCAGTGAAGAAATTACCTTTTTTGAAGGGAAAACAGATGCCGAGGGACGGGCCAACATACTGGGCAACCTGGAGGCGAGCGACCAGGCACCGGGCATGTTAAGGGCTTCGTTCCGAACTCGTGTTTTTGAGCAGAGCGGCGATTTTAGTATTGACAGGTTCTCCATCCCGTACAGCCCTTACACATCGTACGTGGGTATTAAAACACCCGAGGGCGATAAGCGCGGCATGCTGCTCACAGATAAAAGGCATACGGTGGAAGTGGCCACCGTGGATAGTGAGGGGAACCCCATATCCAAAAGCGGATTAAAGTATGTTGTCTATAAAGTCAACTGGCGCTGGTGGTGGGAGTCGGGCTCCGACAATCTGGCGCGTTATGTTTCTTCTTCTTCCCAGGATGTGGTGCACACAGGCACCCTGAGCACCCGGGATGGCAAGGGCAGTTTCGACTTTAAAATAGAGCATCCCGCCTGGGGGCGTTACCTCATCCGGGTATTCGATAGGGCCAGCGGACACGTATGCGGCAAAACCGTTTATATAGATTGGCCGGGATATGCCACGAAACCCTTGGGCGACAACCCCGAAGCGGCATCCATGCTCACGCTCTCTGCTTCCGAAGAAAAATACAGTGTAGGCCAAAAAGCAGAAGTTAATTTTGCCTCAGCCGAAGGCGGAAGGGCTTTGGTGAGCATTGAGAATGGCACAAGCATCATCCGAGAATATTGGGTAAGCACGCAGAAGGAGTTTACGGCTTTTAATTTTGAGGTGACCAAGGAAATGACACCCAATATTTATGTGCATGTTACACTGTTGCAGCCCCACGCCCAAACGGCCAATAACCTGCCCATACGCATGTATGGCGTAACGCCATTGCTGGTTGAGGATGCCCAAACCCATCTGAAACCCATCATTGATATGCCCGAAACGCTTGAGCCCGAGCAGAAGGTGAAAATTAAAGTGAGCGAACTAAATGGTATGCCCATGACCTATACCATTGCCATGGTGGAAGATGGCCTGTTGGATTTGACACGCTTTAAAACTCCTGCGCCCTGGAATCATTTTTATGCACGCGAGGCATTGGGCGTGCGCACCTGGGATATATACAACCAGGTGATAGGCGCCTATGGCGGTCAGGTAGAAAAAGTGTTCAGCATAGGTGGCGACGAGGATATACTACAACAGCAAAACGACCCCAATGCCAACCGTTTTAAGCCCGTGGTAAAAGTGTTTGGCCCCTTTGAACTGAAAAAAGGCGGAAGCAAGACCCATGAATTTATGATGCCCCAATACATCGGCTCTGTGCGCACCATGGTGGTAGCCCGCAACGAGCGGACGTACGGCAACGCAGCAAAAACCACACCCGTCAAAAAGCCTTTGATGGTACTGGCCACCCTGCCTCGGGTATTGGGTCCGGGCGAAACAGTTAAGCTGCCCATCACAGTATTTGCTATGCGTAAGGATATTAAAAAAGTAGAACTGAGCGTTGAAACCAATAATTTGCTCAGCGTAATAGAAAGTAATAAACGAACCGTTACTTTTAATAAGGAAGGAGATAAGGTTGTACCTTTTACCTTGCAAATACCAGAAATGCTGGGTGTGGGCAGGGTTAAAATAATAGCCCGGTCGGGTTCGGAAACGGCAACAGACGAGATAGAGATACAGGTGCGTAACCCCAATCCGCCGCGTGTTACGTCCATCAGTAAAATGCTTAAAAGAAACGAGAGCGGCAGCATCCCCTACGCGCTGATTGGCATGGAAGGTACTAACAAGGCTACCATCGAGGTGTCATCTATCCCTCCGGTGGATTTTGGGCGGAGGCTAAAATACCTGCTACGCTACCCACACGGTTGCTCCGAGCAAATAAGCAGCATCGCCTTTCCGCAGCTGTTCCTCGAAAACGTGATGGAGCTCGACGACAACACCCGGGCGTATACCGAAAAGAACATTAAAGCAGCCATTAGCCGTCTAGCCACATTTATAAATACCGATGGTGGCTTTGCCTATTGGCCGGGCCATACCAAGGCCAACGATTGGGGAACATCCTATGCCGGCCATTTTTTGTTGGAGGCTGAAAAAAAAGGATTTAGCCTGCCCATCAACTTTAAAAACAAATGGGTTAATTACCAAACAAGGCAAGCCAACAAGTGGACTTATTCGGACAAAGAAAAATACAAGCAACTGAACCAGGCTTATCGTTTATATACCCTGGCCCTGGCCGAAAAGCCCAACAAGAGCGCCATGAACCGGATGCGAAACATTGCCTCACTTACCTCCAATGCCCGATGGCGATTGGCAGCGGCCTACGCTCTTATTGGACAAAAGGAGGTGGCTGCCGAATTGATAGAAAATCAAAGCGTAGAGGTGGCGGACCGATCTGATTACTTTTATTACTCCTACGGCTCTGCAACACGCGACCAGGCCATGATATTAGAAACGCTCGTCCTGTTGAACCGAATGAATACGGCCGCTCCGCTGATGAAGGAGATAGCCGAACAGCTGAGCTCACAACGTTGGATGAGTACGCAGACCACCGCCTACTCACTCATGGCCATTAGTAAGCTGGCAGGCAATGCCGGTAGCTCCCGGGTTGCTTACTCCTATCATGGAACGGGCATCAGCAAGGAAAAAATATCATCGGACAAACCCGTAAACCAAATTGAGTTAGCGGCTACCATCCCGACCAAAGGTGAAGTAACATTCGAGAACCACGCAGACGGCGTGATGTTTGCCCGCCTGATATTAGAGGGTACCCCTTTTAAGAGCGATTCCGTAAGCGAAAGTGCCAACCTTAAAATGAGTGTAAAATACACCACGCTGGCCGGCGAGCCCATCGATGTAAGTAACCTGCCCCAGGGAACCGATTTTATGGCGGCGGTCACCCTTACGCACCCCGGCCAACTGTCGCGGTATACCGATATGGCTCTGACACAGATTTTCCCCTCGGGCTGGGAGATAAGAAACACCCGCATGGAAGATACGCCATCCGTTTTTGAGGTCAGCACGCCCGATTACCGTGATATTCGCGACGACCGTGTTTATACCTATTTCGATCTGGGCCGTAATCAAAGCCTTACTTTTGTGGTATTGCTCAACGCCACTTACCAAGGACGATATTACCTGCCCTCGGTATCGTGCCAGGCCATGTACAACAACCAGATAGCTGCCCGTAAGGCAGGTCGGTGGGTACAGGTTGTGGGGCAGGAGTAGGAAATAAGGCAAAGTGCTTTTGATATGCTTATTAATTAGCAGGGTATTTGCAATTATGCTAACACACCCGTAGCGTATCATTGTGGCAAACCTTAGTTTATGGCAATCCTTTAGTTTGAATTAAAAAAATATAAAGTCATATAGGATAATTTCGATAAAATAATGAATGGGGTGCCCGAGTTGGACGCCCTGGAGAAATTTCCACCACAAAAACAGTAGTGGTGATAAGAGGTGCCAATTCACCTTACGTACAGGACGAGGACATGCAAGGGGTACGCAAGTATTTCCCCTCGGCTCAATTGGCCAATATACCCGATGCCGACCACTGACTCCATGCCGCTCGTCCCGATTTCTTCATTAAAACACTGGATTATTTTTTATTGTGAGATGATGCTTGTAATTAGATTTACATGTTCGATTCATCCATCTTCTGTTTTTCGAAAGCATTAAGCTTTTATAGGATATACCTTATAGTAAGAATCCGGGAACTTCTATTTACAGATAATCCAAATTCCAGTTTTGGGTTTTCATACGGCTTGGTAAATAAATAGGTACTCCCGATTCCCATTGCAGCCCCTCCCAAAACATCCCATACTGTGTGGTACCCATCCGGCCCTTCGGTTCTGCTAACCGCTACAATGGTGGCTAATAAGTAGGCAGGCCATCCATAGTTCCATCCATATCTTCGTTGCAGGAAAGAAGCACCGGAAAATGCAGAAGAGGTGTGTGCCGATGGAAAAGAATCGAACCTATTTCTTCCTTCGGGTCTTTTTAATTTAGTGATATGTTTAAAAGTATAGGATAGCGCTAAAGTTGTTCCATACGACAAGGCCAGACTTTTTGTTCCTTTATAATCCTCTTTTAAAAGTGTTATCAGCCCCGCAGAAACAGGAATGGCAATTTGTAAAATATCACCTGAGTCTTCCAATACATATTCCCACTTCTCGTGTCCTAAAGCGTCACTTTGTGCATAAACTACTACGCCATAAAGCAGTATACTCATTATTATGCCCAACAATATTTTCATATAATAGGATAATTTGCTTCCCATTTTTATTTTTTGTTAAACCACTTCCAGGTCTATCAATACCGTCTGATTTAGTTTTTGGTGAAAATTTTAATAAAATCAACAACTCAATATAGTCACAATAAGAAAAACCATCAACTTACATCAAAAAACTTTACATTTTCATCGTAATCCCCACCATCACGCTCCATTTTTTATTTTTCAGTCCACTTTTTAAACTTGGCTGGCCATTGATGCTGTACTGGATATCTGCATTTGATATTTTTTCGTTTGCTTTTTTCCGACCGATGAAAAATCCGGAGCGTTCCTGCAAAATGATAATGTCCTCGGTTTTGGAAGGTATAAAGTAATTGCCCTAATTAAGAATCCTTTTTTAGGAAAAGAGGAAGCATTGAAACTATTGAGGTAATACAAATGGTTATACAGAAAACAATATAAATCATTTCTCTATCCTGCTTATATACTATAAATGTTGCTGCTATCATTATTACATTTAAAATAATTAAAATAGCTAATAATATTCTTTTAATATATCTCATATCTTATAAAAAATAAAGACCATTGGAGGTAATTACCCCCAATGGTTGTTCGTTTAAAAAAGTGCTTTGTCTGTCATATAACCTGCTGCATAAGCTGTAAAGCATAATCCCGCCCTATTTTAGCAGTTCTTTTAAAAATTGTTCGAGGTCATTCCAATTTGAGAACAAATAGTAGAACAAAATAAAACTGATGCCAATAATTACAACTGCCTTTTTGTCTTTTAATTTTGTATTCATAAATAAAATTTAAAGTGGCTATCTCAATACGTTTTTATAGGTTAAAAGTACATGTAATCCCGAGATAAGATAGCCACAATTTTTAAATCAATAAAACCAATCGCATACCGCATTAATACCTCCAGTGGTATCTAAATATGCAGTTCCGTCCAAACCCAAATCGTACATAATGGCCAAAGCTTGACCTATTCTATAAGCAAAAGCAGCAATGGCACAACCAACAGCAAAACCAGACTTAATCTTTGCATCGGGGGTGGATTACTAAAGGCTATTTTTTTGAATACCTAAGTCCCATGAAAAGTGAAACTGATATCAACACGACCCCGGCAAACATAAGCGGTACTATTTCAAAAACAAAGATTGAAAGCAGGATAACCAGTAATCCTACAAAACTCAACATAAATGATAGATATTTTAGCATTTTAATTATTTAAAGGGGAGCGAAAATTAAATCTTATTCGCTCCTTGTTATCAAAGGACTTACATTTTACCTAAATAAACCTATAGCATAGCCAATAGTGCTCAACCAATCCGTATGTATCGGTTTGTATCGAACTACTTTCAAGGCGAGTTTTAATAATTCCTCTACCTTGTGTAGTGATGTCGATATGAATTAGAGGAAGAACAATGATAAATCCAAGTAATGAAAATATCATTGCCCGAAACAGTTCCCTTGCCTGTATATTGTTGTTTCGACCCGGCTGTGCACGAAGCAATATAATCAATACATAAATTGTTTTTCCAAATAGCTACCTCAATATTGTTATAACCTTTCTCTACAGAACTCTTAGGGTAAAAATACGACTTGATTCGTATAGAATCCTCTTGTATCAAACATACATATTCATTCACGAAATCTTTATATATTAAAAAGTTATTTTCAGGAGGCTGAACTCTAACCCGATAGTTTAATCCCCAATCCTCTGTGTACTTATCAACCTTATATACTATGCGCTCCTGAATTTTTCTAAGCTGCATATACGCCTCTTTGCCTAATTTATTTAGGCTTTTTTGTTTAACATCAAAATCTATGTCAACTTGGCAAATTGTGTCATTGTTGACAATATCGAAACCACTCCAATACGACCTTGATAAATATTTTTCCCTTAGCTTGTTGTAGGTATTTTGGGAGTATTATGAAAACATTTTAAAACCATAACTTCCAGATACTTTTATCTCTGGAAGTTCTTTAATATCTCTTTCTAAAAACACCTCAATCCTATCGGAAGGTAAAATTATTTTCTTTATAATTCTAATCACATTAAAATGAGAAAATCAATGACTTGAAATAATCCCAATTGGAAAAGAAATAGTAACTGATAAACACAGTTGCTACAATAAGTACAATTCTTAATTTGAGTTTTTTGTTTTTGTCCATCTTAGCTTCTGTCCATCTTAGTTATGATTATAATTTTTTACTTCTTATAACGAATACTCCTTAGTTAATAAAGAAATGTATTATTCCGACAATAATACCATGTGCTAAACCAATAATTAAGCCTTCGATAAAAGTCTTTTTTTTTAATATATTCATGTCTTGCTGATTTTCATCCTAAGTAGTTAGTTAAAAATGGACTCTTTAATTAATTGATATTCCTTTATCAAACCATCCACTCTAATTTTTAAATGGGTAGTATCATTTACCAATGTACTATTTCTATAATTACAGTATGATGCGGCATCGGAAAATGAGAACTTATCAATAGAAACCACTTCTGCATGTAACGGAATTTTCATTCGTGAAGCAGGCGTATTTTCAGTAACAGTTCCAATCAGAACTTTATTCATTTCCTTATCGTACTTGGTTGAAAACCCCGAGGTCTTCCATATAAAATCTGGAATACTGCCGTATGGTTCCAATATCAATATCTTATCTTTCCAGCTAATGGTAGTTTTAAATTTTTCAAAAAAGCCAAGGCCAAGTAGGTTTAGGCTATTCGTACTTGTGCCAATGGGTATATTTTTGGCCAAGTACGGTGAATTGTTAAATAGTAGGCTATCCAGTAAATAGTACCTGTAAACAGATGTTATTTCCTTAACATGCTCTCCTAAACCCCGACTTGCCATCCCATTGATTCTCTTGCTTTTGAGATTTAAAGAGTCCATAAGTAAAGAACTTTCTTTAAGAGATAAAGTACTATTACTTCCTAAGTCTATCATAAGCTCTTTTGCTTTTTCCTGTTTACCAAATTTTACGTGTGTGCTTAAATGATGCCCATATTTGTTTTCGTAAAGCGGAATTTCAATTTTATCATCTTGAAACTTGAGTTCATCCAAACGTTTTGCAACAATAATAACCTGTTTATCAAAATCTAATTGCCATACCAAATGGCGCATGAGGCCTGTCCCCATCAAACCATAAACCTCCTCCATGCAATCGAAATTCATCTCAGTTTCTTTTGCGTTTAGATTCACAAACTCCAAACCTCCAATTTGCAGCGCGTTAATCTTCCTAATTTTGGTTAGGAACCCATTTTCTTTTGAGCCCATTGATATGGCAAACCCACTGCTTTCCAATTTACATCCGGCCTGGGTGTTACTGAAAACAAAATTTGAAGCACCACTATCTAAAATGAAAGAATACGCTTTTTTACTGCCATTAATTTTAACAGGTATTATAATATGACCGGATGCGGAATAGGTAAAGGGTATGGTATCAGTAACAAATTGTGTAACCAATTCGCCCTGATCGAGTTTTTTGAATTGAGATATCGTATTGTAAATTACCCCGGCAATTAGAATAACAACCAATAGTAACAACACGCCAATTCCTAACAGTATTTTCTTTAGCATTGCAACTTTTCATCTTATTATGATGGCGAAACAAATCGTAGTTTTTAAAACAATCGATTTTTTTTAATAGCGCTAACTTCTTGATGAGACGTGTTGCCACATACCGTATGCAATTGCAGCAAGCGCTATAAATACCGCCGCCAAATCAATGTACTCCGCTGTAATAGCATAGCGGATAAGCAAGATCCAATAAACCACTATAAGCAAAACTGTTTTTTGCAAGTTATACTGTACCTGCTTTTTTGACTTACGCTCATTATTTTCTGTAAACTCTAAACTGGCTGATTTTCTTCTATAATAATACGTAATGGCAGCATAAAGTAACAAGGCCGCATATAAAAATATAGTGCTGTAACTTTCATTCTTCCCATAGAGCACGTCACTAATGTTGTTTTTAAAAAACAATGTCACTAAAGTAATCGAAGCCACCAATCCAGCAATCGACAATACGTTTTGTTTTTCTTTTACCATTTATAATGTATTAATTATACACCTACTACGCTCAAAAATTTAACATAACCTAACTTGTTACGCTATAAAATAATAGGGTAAAAAAAATTACCCTATTATTTTATTTTAACTACAGACCTACCTGTTCATTAACCCAGTCGATACCATCCATAATTTTAGTCATTCCTTTAGTCCAATAATAACCAAGGTAATAACCGAATTGACTACCTCCATTAATTGTTTTAAGTTCCTTTTCGTTTAAATCTTTCATTTTAATGTTTTTTTTAAAGTTATTGTTCTGCCCATTCCCTTAACGCATCTTCACATCCTCGTTTCATATCATGGTATTCCCCAACGGCCCAGATTGCAACTTGCAATACCAAATAATTGAATCCACCATCTGTTTTCTTCATTTCCATAGCGTCCATTTCCTGAACGCCCAAATCATTCAAATTCTTCATAATCACAAAATCTAAAATTTAATAAAAAAGTTAATTTTGTGCAGGTTCTTAACCTGCGCCCCGGTGGAACTGTTTTGCAAGGACGTCCATCGGGGTATTTATATCGGCATTTGAAAAATAATACTCCGGTACCGTAACGCTACAGATACAATATTAAAACATACCAGTCTCATTTTTTGAGACTGAACCCCTGCGCCGTGTTAATATTTGTTAAAGTATTGAATTTCGCAAAGCCGCCATTAAGCGCTTGCAACTCCTCTCCGGATAGCTTTTTTGCATAAAAACCACAGTAAAAAGCGACTACGGAGGTATAAATATAACTTTGACTTGAAATGCGGTATTCAATAGGTGCCCCAAAAAACTTCATTACATCGATTACCCTATGAAGCGAAGCTCAAGCAAAGAAAATAAAATTATATAGCAGGTTTTTTAGGCACATTAAGCCCTATTTCTTTTAACAAGAGAGTTGCATTGCTTGAATTACAAATTCCTGTGCATAACTTATAATCGAAACTCATTGTTTTATTGTTAACCTTGATGTCAAAATGGTAATTTCTGATTGCATTACTTGTGCCCTCATACAGTTTAGCTATTGATAAATCGTGGGTGGCAATTATTGAAGATGAATTGTTTTTTAATATATGTTCAATAATAGCAATACTTCCTTGCTTTTTATCGCTGCTGTTTGTTCCTCTTAATAGTTCATCAAGTAATAAGAATGAATAGCTATTATTTCTAATATTTTCTAAAATAGTCCTTAATCTTATGATCTCAGCATAGAATGTTGATGTATTCTCCTGTAAATTGTCTTCAATGCGCATATACGTCATTAACTGCAATGGAGATATTGTCATTTCTACCGCAAATACTGGAGCCCCTGCAAGTGCAAGTACAATATTAACCCCAACGCTGCGCAAAAAGGTACTTTTACCGGACATGTTTGACCCCGTTAATATGTCAACACGTCCTAATGCGTCCATTTTATAACTATTTGTTACGCATTTTTCAACAGGAATTAAAGGGTGACCTGCATTTACAATTTCAATATTAAATTCGTCAGCAATTGTAGGAAAGCACCAGTTGTTATTAAAATGAAGAATGGATAAGCTCATTAATGCTTCATACTTACCAATGATTTTTTGCCACATTGTAAGCTGTTTCCCATTTTCTAATTTCCATTTTTCAATTTTATAAAGCATCAATATGTCGACATAAAAAAATGTGTTCACGAACAATAAGAATACATAATTGAGTCTTAAATCAGTAATCTGTATGTATTTTTGTAATTTTTTAGTTGTTTTAATTCCTGATATATTGTTTAGGCTTATCTCATTTTTTAGGTTATTTAACAATACACTTGAGAAACTTTCATTTTCTATAGCAGCGATATATTTTCTAAAATATTTTAAGTCACCATCTAACTTAGAAATCTCTTTATATAAAGTTTCAATTTTTTTCCATTGAAAACTATACATATAGAAATATGAAAAGGTAATGCTTATCACAAAAAAGGGAAGTACAACACCATAAATTACTGAAATAAACAGAAGGCTAACATTAATAATTGAAAGTGCTAATCCTTTAAATTTTATTATACGCAATTTTCTAACCGACTCAGGATCCCCTCTCCATTTTTGGATATGCTTATTTTCTGTGTTTAGAATTCCTGATACACCAACTTTTTTTCTGAATTCTAATTTTTGGGAAAGCTCTTCTACTGCCAACTGCCTGTCTTTGATAACTTTCGATGTTCCCGGATATAGAAGCCAATTGGCCAAAGTCTTGGAACCAATTTCACTATGGCATCGGTTTATAAATTCAAAAATGGAGTTCTTGCCAAATAAATCCAGATCGTTAGAATAAAGATGCTTAGGGTCAATATAAGTTAAGCCATTGTCGAACAAATTTATTTTTGTTGAATTATGATTCAGCTCAAAATTGTATAATTTGTATAGGGCTTTATGGTAATTCAGCTTATTTTTGTTTATAAGATTGGAAACAACAATACAGGTGAATATTACACATAGAATTGTAACACATATGTAAAAATATTTTGAAAGAAAAAAACTACAACTTATTATTAATAAAAACAATACGAGTCTAAAATACCCATTGTTTTTATCTTTTATCTCCCTACAAGTAATCTCTTTCTTTGTTTTTTCCAATTCTGTTGTATAAACCAAGCGAGCTTTTTCTTTCATATTAAACCATTTAACTATTGCACTAATAAACTAATACTTATCCATGATAGATGGCAATTGTTCAACTTAATGAACAATTGCCATACTAACTTTCAATGGACTATGTTAGGCATTATAGTAATCATAGTCGGTTCTCCAACTTCTACTGATTTTAATCCAGTTAAGAAACGTAAAAGTTCCTCCATTTTCTTCTTTCATTTCTCTAACGTCCATTTCCTGAACGCCCAAATCATTTAAATTCTTCATAATCACAAAATTTAAAATTGTTAATAAAAAAGTTAATTTTGTGCAGGAGATAATCCTGCGCCCCGGTGGAACTGTTTTGCAAGGACGTCCATCGGGGTATTTATACCGGCATTTGAAAAACAATACTCCGGTACCGTAACGTTACAGATACAATATTAAAACATACCAGTCTCATTTTTTGAGACTGAGCCCCTGCATTGTGTTAATATTTGTTAAGGTTTTGAATTTCGCAAAGCCGCCATTAACCGCTTGCAACTCCTCTCCGGATAGCTTTTTTGCATAAAAGCCACAATAAAAAGCAACGTCACATGTATAAACATAACTTTGACTTGAAATGCGGTATTCAATAGGTGCTCCAAAAAACTTCATTACATCGATTACCCTATGAAGCGAGGCTCGTGATATATTCAAGCGTTCGGCCAGTTCTTGTGGTGAGCCGGTTGCCTTTCTTGCTATCATCTTATCAATACGTTCCATTAATTCAATGGTTTTGGTTAGTTTTGCCATGGTTATGTTTTTTAAGTGTTCTGTTATTTTAAATTGTTTTAGGAAAAGTACGCGAGTTTTGTTTATTGGGATAGTTTAAACCTAACTTATAAATTCCCCATCTTTATAGACCTTACCGCATGACCAATTCTTTTGCTTTTGGAAATTGTTTTTGCCACATCTGGTAATAGTTTCCTTTGCTATCGAACAGTTTATGGTGTGTGCCTTCTTCTATTAATTTTCCGTTTTGAAGCACCACTATCTTATCGGCGTTCATTACCGTGCTTAGTCTGTGCGCAATAAGAATAATGGTTTTTCCATCTGCTTTTAGCTTATCAATGGCATTTTGTACAAAGGCCTCCGATTCAGAGTCTAACGAAGAAGTGGCCTCATCTATAATTAAAATTTTCGGGTCTTTGTACAAGGCACGTGCAATGGCCAGGCGCTGCTTTTGTCCGCCGGACAGGCTGGCGCCGTTTTCGCCCAGGTAGGTACCAAAACCTTGGGGCAGGCTTTCGATAAATGGTAGGATACCGATGCATTTACATATATCGAGCACCTTTTCCATATCGGGGTTGAACTCCCCCACGGCAATATTTTCGATTACATTACCGGCAAACAAATCCAATTTTTGGGGCACACAAGCAATAAGCTTACGCAGACTACTGTTGGTGTAGTAATTGATGCTGCAATCCCCAATGCTTATTTTACCTTTGTTAATTGGATATAAATTCTGCAGTAACGAAGCCAGAGTGGTTTTACCGGAACCGCTCTCTCCAATAATGGCGGTTAGCCGGCCTTTGGGTATGGTCAAATTAAAACCCTTAAACACCTCGGTTCGTGTTCCGTAGGTAAAATCAAGGTCTTCGAATTGAATGTCGCCAATCAAATCTTCGCGCAGATCAATTTTATTCTCGTCATCCTCTCTTTCCAAATCCATTATTTCGAACAAGCGGTCGGCAGCTATCAAAGCATTTTGTATGGTTTTGTTCATCGTTACCAAAGAACTTGCGGGCCCGGTAAGGTATCCTATCAAGGCATAAAAGGATAAAAGCTCTCCCGGCGTTATGTCTTGTCGTATAACAAAATAGGAACCGCTCCATAGCAGTATGATGGTAAACAAGCGGCTGATAAACTCGGACGAATTGCCGGAAAAGATGGAATTGATGCCCGATTTATAGATGGACTGCAGTAAAGTGATAAATCGTGTTTCGGTTTTAATATTGGCAAAACCTTCTAAACCAAATTGCTTAATGGTTTTAACGGAGTTCAGCGATTCAACCAATTGGCTTTCGAGTTCGGCGGCGTTTTCCATTAGCTTACGCTCCCGTTTTTTGTTCAGCTTGTTGGTGATGGCATAGGTGATGGCGTATAGCGGGAGGATAAGGGTCATAATCAATGCCAGTTTCCAACTGTAAGCAAACATCAGGCTGTACGAGAATACAATAATAAAAATGTTTACGATTAACGAAATGGCCGTGTCGTTTATAAATGCCCTTATTTTTACCGCATCGTTTACCCGCGAAATTATTTCGCCCACACGCATGGTATCAAAAAAGCGCTGAGGGAGTTTTAGCAAGTGTTTGTAGTAGCCCAAAATAAGCTGGGCATCAATTTTTTGTCCGGTTCGCAGCATTAAAATAGATTTTGCAGCGCCAATAAAAATTTGGAAGAGCAAAATTATTATCATCGCAACACTTAGGAGATTTAGCAGATTGCTATTTTTATCAATCAATACAAAATCTGTTATCTTTTGGATGTATATGGATGTGGAAAGTCCAAGAACGGTGTAAAGGATAGCACCGACCAGCGCTTGCGATAAAATACCTTTATGAGGTTTCAGCAAAAAGACAAATCGTTTTATATTTGAAACTTTATTATTCCCCGTTGTAAAATCTTCGTTGGGTACCATCAGTACCAACACCCCCGTCCATATTTTCGCAAACTCTTCAACAGACAATTTATGAATCTGTCCATCGGCGGGATCCATATATTCAACAACATCTTTACTTACTTTGTAAATAACAATATAATGATGCAGCACTTCTTTTACAATAACATGCGCTATGGCAGGTAAGGGAATCTTGGGTAGCGCATCATTTCCTCCTTTAACTCCTTTGGCAGTAAAACCTAATTTTTCAGCGGCTTTGATTAAGCCCAAAACATTCGTCCCCTTTTTATCCGTCCCGGCCATTTGTCTGATTTTAGAAACCGGTAATTTTAATTTGTAATGTTCGGAAATGGAAGCCAAGCAGGCTGCTCCACAATCGGTTATATCTCTTTGTTTTATTTTTATCGACATGGCTGTTTTTTTTAAGTTCGGTTAATTGGGTTGTTTCCTTTTCTCTAATATTCTGCCAAAAAATGGCAGAATATTAGAGAAAAGGCACGTAAGCAAAATTTAAAACGCATCGTTGTTGACGTGAAAAAAACATTAATATTAAACCTCATAATTTTATAATATGCGTTTTTAAATTTTGCCGAGCAACTTGGTCAAGCTAAACCCTTTATTGGTTTTAGCTTGGCCAAGTTGGGGTTCAGCCAATCATCCATTTTGTCGTACAGTAATTGGTATAAAGTTCTTTCGTTCAAAAAGAAACGACCCGTTAAAGTCATTCCTTTTTTAAGGTATCCTTTATGCCCTGATTTTAATTGGAGATTTTTAGCAGCGAGTTGGCATTGAATTTTAAAAACCGGCGAATTATCGATACTTATTATATCTTCAGAAATACCGATCACCTTACCCTCAATAAGTCCCCATTGATTATAATTGAAGGCGTCAATTTGAAAACTGACCCCTTGGTCCATATTAATAAAACCTATATCGGAGGGGGAAATGTAACATTCTGCAATTATTTCTTCATCGGGCGAAATTTGTGCTATAACTTGTCCCGGTGATAAGAAACTACCTGATTGAATACCCTTGGTTTGAAAAATTGTGCCGGTGGTGGGGGCTGTTACCACATATTGTTTTTCATTTTTAACCTGTTTCGTTAAATTCGATGCCAACTCTTTATTTTCAAATTCAAGGTTTGTTTTTTCTGCTTGCCATTGGTTTATTTTTTGCCGTTCAAACAATTTTTTCTCGGCCAGCAAGGTCTCATAAGCACTCTTTTTTTGCAAAAACTCCATTTCTGCAATTACCTCTTCGTTAAAGAGGTGTTCCGACATAGCAAAATCCTTTTTTAATAACTTTAGCTTTATGTCGTACTCTTGCACTTTTGCCTGAAATTGAATGAATTCCTGGCGATACTTGGGCGATTGTAACTTTTGCTTATTGAGAATGAGCTTGCTTAGATCGTTTATAAAAATTTTATTGTCCGCAATTGATTTTGTAATATGATTAATCTGCTCTTTAATATTATCCGTGTTCAATATTAAAAGCGTATCGCCTTTAAAAACTTTTTGTCCTTCACGTAGCCAACAGTGCTCAACCAATCCGTATGTACCGGTTTGTATCGAACTACTTTCAAGGCGAGTTTTAATAATTCCTCTACCTTGTGTAGTGATGTCGATATGGATTAGAGGAAGTACAATAATAAACCCCAGTAACAAAAGCATCAATGAAAGATAGATGTAAATAAATGGCTTATCGTTCTTTGCATACTGATACTCTGCGGTATGCTGAACTATTTCGGCAGGGAAAATTTGCTTGTACATCGTAGAGGTTTTATGCTGTAAATAGAATTAAGCTCAGTTTAAAAAAAGTAAATCCTTAGAGGGAGATCGGTAAAACTTACCGCCATTTATCGTCCCTATTTCTTTTTCGCTAATAATCTCAATAGGTATATTTACCTTTACCCGTAGGTTGTTGCCATAATAAAAAGTGTTCAACCTCCTGTCGTATTTAATATCAACGCCCAATAGTTTTAGGTCATTAAACATATCATACAGTTTGCTCCTCAAAACGTTAATTCTTTTGGCCAATTGGCAGGCCTTTCCGTTTCTTTTTCTCACGATCAAAGTAGCCAGAAAGTCAATTTGTTCGCTTTTGTCGTTTAAGGTCATCATATATATGTTAATGATCACAGCGTTTAACGTATTTTTATGCATTTATCATATATATACATAGGCAAAACTCTAAAAATAAATACTAAAAAGCAATTTTTTTACGTGACAAAAGCGTGACAAACTTCAAAGCACTCATTACCTGCATTGTATAGCAATTAATAATAACATATTACCGTAAAAATAATTAGTAATTTAGTGTTCAAATTAAATAAGAAGAGGTAAATTAGGGTGTATAATAACGGAATTACGTTCGACAACTCCGTTAAATAAGCACAAAAATACAGCACTGGTACTTAATTAAATTACAAAGGTTGTAATAAAAGCTACAATGAATAAATAATAGGCTTTAAAACCGTTTATGGCGTATTACGAAACCAAAAAATTTAAGGGCGATAAAAACATGATGGTAGAGAGTTGAGGCCAGTCCGTAATGTTGAACCATGATGCGGAAACGTTCTTTTAAACCGGGTACAATGTTTTGTTTGGTAAAACCGCCATCTAAAAATTCAGAGAGCACCAACCGGGTGTTACAAATGGTTTGAGCTTTTTTTATGGCTTGCAGGCACCACTGAAAATCGGCCGAGTAATTGTATTTTACATCGTAGTGTTGTACCAGACTGCTTTTTACGATAAACGATTGATGGCTGACCAGCATACCGCGCTTAAAACTCTCAAAAGTCAATGAATCCGGTATTTTTAATCGTCTATCGCCTATTTCTTTTCCGTCACTGCCTATCATCACGGTTTCGCCATAATAAATATCCGCATCGGGCATACTATCTATGGCTTGCTTCAGGGTGGTGGGTTGAGCTATCCGGTCGCCCGAATTCATAAACCACAAGTAATCGCCGGTAGCCAGGTCCATACCTTTGTTCATGGCATCGTAAATACCTTTGTCGTCTTCGCTTATCCATTTATCAATAACCTCAGCGTAGGTTTTAATTATGTCGAGGGTGGTATCGGTAGAATTTCCATCCACCACAATATACTCCACGTTTTTGTACGTTTGACAAGCGATGCTTTTTATGGTGGCTTCCAATGTGGCGGCTCCGTTATACACTACGGTGATGATGGATATTTTAGGAGGAGTGGGCATTTTATTTATTAAAAAGCGAGGTGTATAAAGCGTTGTAGCGTTGTGCAATAACTTTGTTCGAGTAATTTTGGATAACAAACTCCCGCGCCGAACGCAGTAGTTTTTCGGATTCATTTTCATACAAAATATGATAGATACCCTGTGCCAGATCATCATTGTTTTTTGACTTGGCCAGGTATCCGGTGGTGCCGGATTGTACCATTTGGGGCACCCCGCCAATGTTAAAAGCGACTACCGGAACTCCACACGCCAGCGATTCCATCACGGTATTGGGCAGGTTATCTTCTAACGAAGGAAGCACAAAAGCATCGGCACAATTATAAAGCCGCACAATTTTATGCACATCATTCAAAAATGCAATATTGTGCCACTTGTAGGGCAAGTTGTTCAATAGCTGTTCGTTACACTTTCCAAAAACCACCAACTCCATTTCTTTGCGTAAATGCGGATGATTATGGTTTAAAACAGACAACGCCTGTATCAGATGCTTCACTCCTTTACGGGGATCGTTAATATTGGCTGCACCAAACAACAGCAATTTTTTATCCGCCGGAAAGCCGTATGCCTCGCGGCACTCCTTTTTATTCAGGGGTTTAAAAACATCCGTGTCGATGGGATTGGGAATAGCGCTCACCTGCTGTTGCTGCATCAATCCGCTTTTTTGTGCCAGCTTGGCCATCCACTGACTGCAACCAACTGCATGTATGTGCGCTTGGTTCCATATATTTTTTTTATCCTGATAATTACCTGCCGATAGATCGTCCTGTTGGGGTGAGCCGAGCAGCGGACAATTACCACAGGCCTTGGTAAACCTGTTACAATTACCGGCGTAGTGGCAACCACCCGTAAAAGGCCACATATCGTGCATGGTCCACACAATGGGTTTGTTCAGTGCAAAAAGCTTTTGCAATCCGCTCAACGACAAAAAACCATGATTGATCCAATGCAGATGGATGATGTCAGCTTCCTGCACCCAGGGATGCCGGCTGATATCCACCCCAACCTTGGCCGGCGAAAACTGATAACGGACGGACTTGTTTTTTTCGTGGGGCAAAAAATACAATCGCTCCAATGCAAAGCGAAAAAATGCTTTCCATCTCCTGGACTTGCTGTTGGCGATACATTTTATATATTCCGCTTCGCCAGAAATATCTACTGCTCCCTCCTCTACCAGCATCTTCACATCAACTCCATTGCCTTTTAGGGCATCGAACAGCCTTTTGGCAGCAATGGCAGCGCCTCCTTTGTGTAAGGATTTATTAATAATCAGTACTTTCATGGCAAATGATGTATAGCGTTTATCGTTTAGTACGCAGCTTGTTCTGGTCTACAGTATAATGTAAGCCGCGACTCTCCTTGCGCATCATGGCCATACGGATAACAAGGTAGCCCACATTTATCTTGTTACGCAACTGGCACAGCTCCCTGGTTACGATGGAATCGTCGAAAAGCGTTTCCGTTTCACGATAAATCAGCTCCAATCTGTCTAAGGCTCTTTTTAAGCGAAGGTTGGATCGCACTATACCCACATAGTTGCTCATAATCTGCTCTACTTCCTTGTTGGTTTGCGTTATCAGCACCATTTCCTCGTTGTGCGTAGTTCCCTCATCGTTCCAACTGGGTATCTGTGTTTTATGCCTAATGGTACGTACCTGCCGCGCGGCATCTTCAGCTGCCACATCGGCATACACAATGGCTTCAAGCAACGAATTGCTGGCCAGGCGGTTGGCACCGTGCAAACCCGTTGAAGAACACTCGCCTGCAGCATACATATTAAGTATCGAGGTACGTCCCTTTAAATCCACTTTGATACCCCCACACAGGTAATGCGCCGCGGGTACCACCGGAATCATATCCTTAGTAATATCGATACCCAGCTCCAGGCATTTATGGTAGATGGTAGGAAAATGCATCTTTGTTTCTTCGGCATTTTTATGTGTTACATCCAAATAAACGAAATCTTCGCCCGTATTTTTCATTTCGCTGTCGATAGCCCGAGCCACAATATCGCGGGGAGCCAGACTTCCGCGCGGATCATATTTTTCCATAAAGGCCTGGCCATTACCTTTTTTTAATATGGCACCATAACCGCGCATGGCCTCAGTAATTAAAAACGAAGGACGTTCTTTGGGATTATACAAGGAGGTAGGATGGAACTGCACAAACTCCATATTTTCAATTATCCCCTTGGCACGATATACCATTGCAATGCCATCGCCCGTAGCAATGGTAGGGTTGGTGGTGGTTTGGTAAATATTCCCAATACCCCCGGTGGCCATCATCGTTATTTTAGACAGTATGGTATCTACCTTACCTGTTTTTTCATTCAACACATAAGCACCAAAACACTTTACATCGGTGCGCCAGCGAAAGGTAATCTCGCCCAAATGGTGCTGTGTGATAATATCTACGGCATAAAAATTTTCGGCAAACTCAATATTGTGATGTTGCCTGGCTTTTTCAAGCAAAGCACGTTGTATTTCATGACCGGTATTATCGAGATGATGCAGGATACGGTATTCGGAATGTCCGCCCTCTTTATGCAAATCGTATTTTCCATCTTCGGTTTTATCGAAACCGGTGCCCCACTCCACCAGCTGTTTTATTTGTTGTGGTGCGTTTTCGATTACCATTTTTACGGCATCCGGATTCGAGAGATGATCACCTGCAACCATCGTGTCCTCCATATGCTTCTTAAAATCATCCGGTTTATAGGTTACAGCGGCAATACCTCCTTGTGCATAGGCTGTATTGGTCTCGGCCAGCTTGGTTTTACTGATCACCAACACCTTTCCGTATGGTGCCACTTTAAGTGCGAAGCTCAAACCGGCTATTCCGGAACCAATGACCAGAAAATCAACTTTTTTTCTCATACCAAAATTGTATTTCCCCTTATTTTATCGCATTATATGCAACAAATATAGCTATTTAGCTATTCCGAATCGGGAATAATTCGGAAAAAACGAAATTTGGACTATTTTTGCATCCGCAAACAACTTATATTCAATGACGGCTCCCGGAAAGGATGAGCTAATTAAATTTAATCTATTCATATCTTATATAAAATATTATGGCGCAGGAGGATGTATTTAAAAAATTGGTAGCCCACTGTAAAGAGTATGGCTTCGTGTTTCAGAGTAGCGAGATTTACGACGGATTAAGTGCCGTGTACGACTATGGGCAAATGGGTGTTGAATTAAAAAACAACATAAAAAAGTATTGGTACGATTCCATGGTTAAACTCAACGAAAACGTGGTGGGACTCGATTCTGCCATATTTATGCACCCTACCACCTGGAAAGCCTCGGGGCATGTAGATGCCTTTAACGACCCGCTGATTGACAACAAAGAAAGTAAAAAACGCTATCGTGCCGATGTGCTTATCGAGGATTTAATACAGAAGTTTGAGGTAAAAATAGAAAAAGAGGTGAGTAAAGCCCAAAAGCGTTTTGGGGAGTCCTTCGACGAGGACCAGTTTAAAAGCACCAACCCGCGTGTGCTGGCCAACCAGGAGAAGATAAACGAGATACACACTCGTTTTTCGGCAGCATTAAACAATAACGATCTGGAGGATTTAAAACAGATTATTATCGATTATGAAATTGCCTGTCCTATTTCGGGCACTAAAAACTGGACTGATGTGCGTCAGTTTAACCTGATGTTCTCTACCGAGATTGGTTCTACCGCCGAGGGTGCCAGTAAAATTTATCTGCGCCCCGAAACAGCGCAGGGCATATTTGTTAATTACCTGAACGTTCAGAAAACCGGACGCATGAAGATTCCTTTTGGCATTGCACAGATAGGTAAGGCTTTCAGGAACGAGATAGTAGCCCGTCAGTTTATTTTTCGCATGCGAGAGTTTGAGCAAATGGAGCTGCAGTTTTTTGTGCGTCCCGGCGATGAGATGCAGTGGTTTGAGTATTGGAAGGACTTTCGCATGAAATGGCATAAATCGCTGGGGATGGGCGACGAGAACTACCGTTTTCACGACCACGAAAAGCTGGCACACTATGCCAATGCCGCCACTGATATTGAATATCGCATGCCTTTTGGCTTTAAAGAGGTAGAGGGGATTCACTCACGCACCGATTACGACCTGGCGCAGCATCAGGAATATTCGGGTAAAAAGCTACAATATTTCGATCCGGAACTTAACAAAAGTTACGTGCCTTATGTGGTAGAAACCTCCATTGGTGTAGACCGCATGTTCCTGAGTATTTTGGCCGGTGCTTATACCGAAGACGAGGTGGTAGATACCAAAGGTAAAAAGGAGACGCGTGTGTTGTTGAAGTTGCCTGCCATCCTGGCACCTATAAAGATGGCCGTATTGCCCTTGCTAAAGAAAGCCGGCTTGCCCGAAAAAGCACGGGAAATTGTAGACAGCCTGAAATTCGATTTCAACCTTCAGTACGACGAAAAAGATTCCATAGGCAAGCGCTACCGTCGTCAGGACGCCATTGGAACGCCCTTCTGCATAACGGTTGATCATCAAACCCTGGAGGACAATACCGTTACTATCCGTTACCGCGATACCATGGAACAGGAACGTGTAAACATAGCCGACCTGAATAATATTTTGGAGGAGAAGGTAAGTATGAAGAATTTGCTTAAATCACTGGTTTAGCATTCGATAAAAGGAAAAAGATTTGTGAATATAAAAAAGGCAGCCTGTGGCTTGCCTTTTTTTTATGCTCCAAATGTTTCCGTATTCAACAGCTCCACCAGTTTCTTAGACATCTGACAATAATAACGTTTTTCTTTAAAGCCTACTACCCATTGGATACCCTGGATGGCATTGGTAATAAAAACCTCATCGGCTTGTAGTAGCTCCTGCGAAGTGGCTCCCCGGGTTTCTATCAATTGAAACACATTGTGCTTCTCTAATATACCCAATATCACGGCGCGCATAACACCATCGATACAGCTTGTAAAAACAGATGGAGTAAAAATAACGCCGTCTTTAAGCCAAAATAAATTAGAACTGCCAGCTTCTATAATTTTGTTTTGGTCGTTAACAAGCAAGCAATCGTCAATAGCTTTTTCGTTTTTATAACCTGCGGCAAGCACGTAATGAAGCGCATTTGAATTTTTAAAAAACGACAAGGGGCTGTATTGCTTTTTCATGTCGTCATACACATCCACCAACAAACCTTTGCTGTTTAACTGATAGGCAACAGAATTTAAGGGTAAGGACTCAATAAGATAACTTACTTTGTTGGTTTGTGCCGTGTACAAACCTTCGCCCCTTCTGAACACCTGGATGCGTACACGCGATGCCCCAAAGGATTTGTTTTTTTGCAGTAACTTAGCAATGAGCCCCTTCCATTCTTCCTCGTCAGGAAATGAAGCGATATCCATTTTAAGGCTTAGCATGGCCTTTACCATACGCTTGTAATGCAAATGGAAATGTAAAGGGTAATGGCCGTTACATTTTATGCTTTCAAAAAAAGCATCGCCATACCTAAACGCCCGGTTGTTATAATCTAAGGGCACCTGCCTGGCGTTAAACGTTTGTCCGTTATATATTACAAAGTCAATCATGCCTTATCGCTTATGGATATAATGTGTTCTACCTGTGCAAGTATCGAGCTGTTTTTTTTCACCTTAAAACAGGCCCTGAGCCCGGCGGCTTGTCCGGCTTGTATGTCCCTGTCCGCGTCCCCTATTAAAAACGATTTCCGTGGGTCAATGTTCAAATCACGTATACCCTGATATATCATGCCAGGTTTTGGTTTTCGGCAATCACAAACCGATACCGAATGATGATGTGGGCAAACATAGATGGCATTGAATTGAGCGCCGTATTTTTCAAGCTGTGCCTGCATATAATTGTGCAACAACTGCACCTCCTCCATATCATACTCGCCCTTGGCCACCCCGCCCTGATTGGTAACAAGTATGGTTTTAAAACCTGCCTTTTTTAATAGCGACAAAGCCATTTCGATATCCGGATTAAAAACAAAATCCTCTACCCTATACACATAATAATGGCCTTCATCACTATTAACCACACCATCCCTATCAATAAAAACCGCCTTGTTCATGTAATTGTATATTTAAATAAAGGGAAGCAATTCGCTAATAAAATGCATAAACAAAGAGGGCTTATAGATGAGGGGAAAAACAAATCCAAAAACAGCGCCCCAAAAGTGGGCATCGTGGCCAATGTTGTCGATATTTTTTTTAGCCATTATTTTGGTATAAATCAAATACGCCACACCAAACACAATACCCGGTATAGGTATCACTGCAAACAGATACAGTAAGTTATAAGGGGCAAAAAATATACTGGTAAAAAGCACTGCCGAAACCGCTCCTGAAGCACCTACCGCACTGTAATAAACATTGTCCTTTTCTTTAAATAGCGAATACAGACTCGAAAATATCAGTGACGAAAAAAACAACAGCAAAAACATAAGTTGCCCCCTGCCCGGAAATACGCTATCGAAATAGTATATAACCGCCCTTCCGAATGAGTAGAGCACAAACATATTAACCAAAAGATGCGTCCACGAACCGTGCAAAAAGCCATGCGAGAGTAAACGGATATATTCTTTGCGGTGCACTATCTGATAGGCATTAAACTTATATTTGTCAAAAATTTGTGGCTGACTGAAAGCCGTTGCGCTTACAATTACTATTGCGCCTATCAATATTACTAGTGCATTCATGTGTTTAAAATTAGATAAGAGACTGATAGATAAGAGATATTTATACAATCTGTTTATAGATCAAAGATCTTGATATGAGAAATTCTTAAATCATCACTCATGGGGAACTGGGAGTTGATTTTTTATCAATTGCTAATTATCTCAATATCTACCGAACTAAATTAATGCAATATTTTAAAAACCATTTCTTTGAGTAATTCGCCGTTGTTGGCCGATACATTTCCAAAGCCTTTACTTTTCATGTCGTATTCGCGAAGCACCGAAATGATGCTTACCACCTTACGTGCCGGATAGTTACGTGCCCCCATGCTGTAGTCCTGCACAAAAAACTCACGGATACCCAGTTCGCGGGCTACATTTCCCTTTGCTTTATCGGGTAAGTAATAATACACCATCAGTTTTGAAAAGTAATTGAACAGCACTGAAATAACCGCCTGAATGGGGTGACTCTTGGGGTCTTTTCCAAAGACCTTTATAATACGGTTGGCTTTAAGCACATCTTTGGTAATTAGTGCTTTTTGGAGCTCAAAACTATTATAATCTTTGCTCATACCGATATTTTTCTCGATATGATCGGGCGTAATATGCTTAAGGCCCGGGCCTACAGCCACCTTTAACTTATCAATTTCTTTAACCATCTTTGACAGATTTGTGCCCAGATAATCCGTCATTAACGCCCCGGCCTTTACATCAATGGTAAGGCCCTGATCTTTCAAATACTGTGTAAGCCATGCACCTACCTGATTGTCGTACAATTTTTTGAACTCAAAAATAGCATTGTTCTTTTTTAAGATCGATCCTAATTTCTTGCGTCGGTCAAGGGTTTTATATTTGTAGTTGACAACCAGAATGGTAGAGTTTAAAGGGGCACTCGCATAATGTTGTAATTCGTCGATATTCTCAATATCCTGTGCTTCTTTTACCACCACTACCTGGTATTTCGACATCATTGGATAGCGGCGCGAAGCCATTACAACGGTAGCCGCATCCACATCCTTACCATAATACACGGTTTGATTAAATCCTTTCTCCTCCTCGGTTAAAACATTGTCCACAATATAATTGGTGATGGCATCTATATAGTAAGTCTCTTCGCCCATCAAAAAATAAATGGGTTTAAAACGACGGTTTTTCAAATCCGTCATTATCTGCTTAAATTCGGTCATACAAAAATTACTTTGCCCCAAAAATACGATTAATTATCAAACAACAGGTGCTTCACCGATTTTCCACCGTTGATGATTTCCTTGAGCGAATCGATACCGATTTGCAGATGTTGTTCTACGTATTCGGCCGTCACCTTTTTGTCGCTGGCATCGGTTTTTATACCGGCACTAATCATGGGCTGATCAGACACAAGCAACAAGGCACCTACGGGTATCTCGTTGGCAAAACCTACAGTAAATATGGTGGCGGTTTCCATATCGATGGCCATGGTGCGGGTTTTTACCAAATATTTTTTAAAGCGTTCGTCGTATTCCCATACTCTTTTGTTGGTAGTAAAAACCGTGCCCGTCCAATAATCGCGTCCATAATCGCGTATAGTGGTAGAAACAGCACGCTGAAGGCTAAAAGCAGGTAGCGCAGGCACCTCGGCAGGTAAATAATCGTTAGAAGTTCCCTCGTTACGGATGGCAGCGATAGGAAGGATTAAATCGCCCAGCTGGTTTTTCTTTTTCAGTCCGCCGCATTTACCCAAAAACAAAACCGCTTTAGGATCAATGGCACTTAGCAAATCCATGATGGTAGCCGCATTGGGACTCCCCATCCCAAAATTAATTATGGTTACTCCATCGGCACTTGCATTGGGCATATTACTATCTTCGCCTACTACGGGCACCTGGTGCCACTCCGCAAATAAATCGACATAATGTTGAAAGTTAGTAAGTAAAATATACGAAGTAAAATCCGCTAACTTACGGTGGGTGTAGCGTGGCAACCAGTTGTCCACAATATCTTTTTTTGTTTTCATAGCGATACTTTATCCATTTGATTTTATTTTTTTTAAAATTAAAACAAAAAAACAGAAGATTAAAATCCGACCGGGCGGTCGGGTAAGGTTTAATGCAAATTTATACAGATATCCGGATTAATTATGTTTGAATCAATCCCATAAACCCGGCATCCTATCAATTTTACACGAAACCTCAAGGTCGGGATTAGCTTTACTGTACACGAGTTCATCCAATTGCTTCCGAGGGGTGTTGCCAAGCCAAATATTTTCGGTATGCTTATTGAGAATAAGGGGCGAACGTTGCTCCTTTTTTTTCGGATTATTTTGCATTTCTTTAATCAATCCATGGGCCGGAGTTGTAACAATGGTAACCGTGTTCCAAACATTATGGTTGTTGGTACGGCACTGATCCCATAATCCGGCCAGCACCATAGGTGTTTTATTTCTGTGTTGAAAAAGGCAGGGAAAGGCTTTATTGTTACTATAGTGATAATCGTAAAAGCCATCTACCATTACTAAACAACGCTGATGGCTTGCAGCTTTTTTAAACGAAGGTTTTTCAAAAATGCTTTCGCCTCGGGCGTTAAGGGTTTTTTTACGTATCCGGCCGGCTTCTTTCTGATCCTTAACCCAATGAGGCACAAGCCCCCATTGAAACATTTCAGGACGCAGGGGATGTACGTTCCTAAATACAAGTAATGGCGGATGGGCAAAACCCGAAGCAGAAAACTGCGGCTTCATACCGATGGTTAATTCCTTGAGTTCGCTTTCGATCCGGTTTATTTCACCAATCGAATCGCTTCGGCGCTTTGCGTATATAAGCTTTTTTTGGGTAATATATTTTACTGTAAAGCACATTGCTCATTTTTTAAAATCCAAAAGTTAAGGTTTATTAAGTGAGCAAAAGCACATTAACACTACTTTTTTTATAATTTTGCATTATGATTTATATTGTATTACTTATTGTAGCCGCATTAATTGTGGCATGGTTTACTTCGCGGGGAGGAGATGAGGCAGATTCTGCACAAACGAAAGAGGTACCCGATGATTGCTGTGGAGCGCATGAAGTATGTGAGGCCGACAGCCTGCTGAGCGTCAGCGATGCAATAGAATATTATAACGACGAAGAGTTGGATCGTTTTAAAGGAACGGAAGCCAGTGACTATTCATCCATACACATTGAAGAGTTTCGCGATGTATTATATACTTTGAAGGAACACGAAGTAACCGGCTGGCTAAAGAGCATACAACTGCGGGGTATAGAACTGCCCATGGTTATCCGTGAAGAAGCCTTGATGATTGTGGAAGAAAGAAGAACAGTTCAAGGGTAGTGTAGCACCGTACAATAGGAGGCAGGTAAAAGGCTGCAAGCACATTCGTATAAATGGTAAGCAGCAAGATAGCCCCATCGCTACCGGGTTGGTAAAATGATTCTTAGCATTTTAGGCATATACTACTCATCCCTATCTATTTGTAAAGCTATAACGCCAACACCATATCGGGTGTCAACAATTATCTTCCCAAGCGCAGCAGTATAAGATTGATACCTGTTAAGCGCAACATTCGGCTGGCTTCGCTATGGCTGGCTTTTACCCGTTGCACATTGTTAATTATTCTACCGCTTTGGCTACCGCCTGCGAGCAACCGCAGTTCAAACCGTAAACCACCATTTCAATAAAAACGGCATCCGCAGATACGGCCACTTCAGCTAGCTCCTTCCCAGCCGAATCTTAATTTTAGATGAAAATAGCATTAAAAAAACGCTTTATACCGTCCCTTACAAAACGCTACATACAACAACTTATCGGCGATAAAACAAAAATGGATTCCGGTTCAGTGCCCTCTCCGGGGCTGTGCATCATCTGCCAAAAAAATTCATCTGGACGATTGGGACGAAAACATACCTTGCATCAGGTATCGTAACGATAAGCGCCAAAGTGACATTTTTAAATGCGAAGCGCTTGAGGAGATTTAATGCTGTGCGGGGAGCTTTGCATAGCAGGTATATAGATTGATAGGTGGTAAGGTCAATGGGTGGATATCATAAATTGATACCCTATTTGTTCCGGGCAAATGGCGCGGCTTGCTGAACCCAATAAACAATTGATTGTTTTGCTTTGTGTGTTTTCGTTTAAAACTATATACTTATGAGTCGATTGAAGCCTTTAAATTTTAACGCTGTAATACTACTGCCAATTTATGTAGTCCTTATTTTTTCCATGTCCATCAACGGTTGGAACCTGCTTGCAGGTAGTAATGATATCCACCTGCAATATCTCAATATATACAACAAAGCCACCATAGGTAGCTATCCCGATTATTACAACCTGCTATTAACCCTTACCGCAGTACTGCAGTTATTGGTTCCTGTTCTTCTTATGTATTCGTTGCTCAAAAAAGAGTTTTTAAAAAATAAGGCTTCACATATTTTAAGTGGGGGGTTTTAATTTCCATCACATCAATTACCATTTACGGATTTATGCTGCGGCTACTTTCCAATCATGGTGGAAGCGCCAACTTGTTTTTCTTCGTTTCCCTATTGTATTTTTTACTGTGGTGGCTTGAAAGACAATCCAGCAACAACAGCTTAAAGCTTTTTAATCATATCAGAATATTGCCCTTGTACTTTATGTTGTTTTACACCATGGGTTTTCCGGGCTGGGAAAAAATAATGAACAGTGCGCAAGTAATGGGAAGGTATATAAATCTTTTCAGTAACTCCTTTCTATCAAAACTTCCCGGAGGTATCAATCCCTTTATCTATTTTTTAGGGCTAATGGAATTATCAGTTCCCATCCTACTGGTTGTCAGTTTAATAAAAAGTGAATTCAGTTTAAAAAAGTATCCCTTTTACCTAATACTGGCAATTTATATAACCATTATAACTTTTGTAATGCTATGCTTTGGGTTGAGCGTAATATTAAATTTTCCGGGAGCTACCAATCTTGTGTTTTATTCCATTTTTACTTTAGGCCTATATTATTATGTGGTCGCCAATCTCAGGACGAATTAAAGCACGGCATTCCGCGTGCCGCCATAGCTTTAGCGGAGGAGCAAATGCCGTGCATAGTTATAAAAACGTGTTTTTTTGGTACACCGTAATTAGCCCCGAAATTATCGTCATGAAATTTATGATTGTTGTGGAACCCTAAAGTTAAAATTAGTAAGCATTTAGGTTTCCCAAAGCGGCAAAAGCCCTTCGGGGGATTCCGCACAGATAATTACAACTCTATTACTTTAAACCTCTCTACTCTCCTCAAGCCGGAGTGGCTTTTACTTTTTTTCTACAGCCAAAAAAAGTAAACAAAAAAAGCCCGCCGACTGCACCACTCGCTTACCCACTAATGTCTCGACGATGGGCCAGAAGGAACTCACTGCGCTCAAACAGCTTTCTGTCCTTCCATCCTCTTCAACAAGTGGGTCCCAAGCTGCGTTGCTGATGTCGGTGCCCGTATTTGGAGGATACCGTAAAGGTTCGCGTATGCAACAAAAATATGAAGAAAATTATCGTTAATATGTTGGCGTTAGCTGCTTTTTAAGAGCCTAACTATCTACCTTTAAATTTTTTACACCGTTGAGCAGGTATGTAGGCGGCCTTTATAAAATAACACTAAAACTCTTCGTCACCCATATCTTCACCGTTACCTCTGTTATTGCGCTTGGGCATAAAATTATTGATACGATAGCTCAAGGTAAACGAAACAAGGGGAGCCTTTCTTTCCCATTTTTGGTAATTATAAAAGTCGGCATCCTGGGTTTCGGATACGCGGCGGGCAGTAGCAAAAATATCCCTTACCTGCACCACTGCCGAGAGTTTTCTATCCAAAAAGTCCATCCGCAGCGCACCATTCATAGTGTAATAGCCCTCGGTTTCGCCTTGCGAGGTCACGGTAGGGCTGTTGTAGTTGCCATCCAGTTGCAACTGTACAGTTTTCATCACGCGGAAAGTGCTGTTAAGGCGGGAGCTCCAGTTAAAAGAACTACGCTCAAAACTCTTTTCGTTCAGCGATCCCTCTACCCTATAATCGTACATGTTCCCCATTAGGTTTACTTCCCACCATTTAAACAACGGCACGCTGTAGGTCGCATCCAGCCCAAAGGAATAATCGGTGCCCACGTTGGCAAACGCTGTCAACAATATACCCTCTTCGTAAACGCTCTGTATCCTTTCTACTTTGTTGTGCGTTACCCTATAATAGCCCTCCAACGACAGCTGAGCCAATTCCCACTTTTTAAGGTAGCCCAATTCCATAGCATCGATATATTCAGGATCCATATTAGGGTTCCCCTGCCTCACATTGTACATATCTTGCCAGGTAATAAATGGCTCTAAATAATATCCCCTGGGCCTATCGATACGTCGGGAATAACTGGCCATAAGCTGATGGTCCTTGGGTAGTTGGTACGAGAGATGAAGGGTGGGAAAGTAATCCCACCTATCCAGGGTATATTTCTCGTCCCCCGCTATATTGAGGATGTCGCGCAGCGTATATTCACCGCGCAAGCCCAGTTGATAGCCAAAATCGCCCAATTGTCCGTTATAAGTAGAATACAAGGCATATATATTGCGCGAATAATTGATTTCATTGCTTTTATCTTCTTGCAAAAGCATCTCGCCAATGGTCTGGTCATAAACCGACAGGGTAGTGATGTCGTCGCTCTCGCTGCTGCGCCCCTGAAAACCGGCCTCGAAACGATCCTTCTCGCCTATGGGTTTAGTATAGTCCAAACGCATCTCCCAGCGCGCGGAAGGACCGTCTTCCGTCGTTCGTGTTCCGGAATTTATCTGGTTCTTATTTTCTGAATATAACCTGTTCTCGCTCCATTCTTCACCCTCGCGGGAACGATAGTTGAGCTGGGCCGAAAGTTCGTGACCCTCTTGTGCAAACTTTCTTTGGTAGTTTCCGGTAAGTGAATAATACGAACCGCCCCTATATGCGTCGCTCCTATTGAACTCACTCAGGATGGTATTTCCGGGTGTTTGCCTTGTTGTGTAATACAGATCCGACTCGCTGTCCATGTTATATTTACCGGTACGAATCCCGATTGAAAAGAAATCCTTTTCGGTGATATCCCAATCAAAACCGGCTCTAAAAGATCCCCCATTGAAACTTCGTTCGTTTTCTCCCTCGGATATTTTTGTGGTGGTAATACCATTGTTCACTGTACGGCGTTCGCTAAATGATTCTCCCGGAAAAGGACGGTTGTTGTAATCGCCGCCCACATAAAAATTAGTGTTTTTTTGGCGCCAATTAAGCAATATATCGCCCCCGTATTGACTAAAAGAGCCACCCTTAACATTTACCAGCCCCTGAATACCTTGCATCCTGTTTTTTTTGGAGATGATATTGATGATGCCGCCCGTACCGTCGGGTTGGTACTTGGCCGAAGGATTGGTGATAATTTCGATATTTTCGATGGTGGAAGCCGGTGTCTGGCGCAAAGCATCGGACGGATCAAGCACCGTTGGTTTACCATCGATGAGCACCGTAAAACCGGTACTCCCACGCAACGATACATTACCTTCGATATCCACCCGTATGGAAGGTACATTCTCCAACACTTCCACGGCCGACAGGGATGCAGAAGTCATTTGCTCCCCTACGGACACTACTTTCTTATCAATTTTAAACTCGATGGATTGGCGGTCCGCTACCACCTCCACTTCGTCGAGGGAACGGGATGAGCCGTCGAGCATGATGTCGCCCAGATTTACCACGTCCCTGCCCGGTTCCACCGTTATTTTGTCGTACCGTACGGCATCGTAGCCCAAAAAGGATATGGTAACATAAAACTCTCCGGCCTCCAGCCCTTTTATGGCAAATGCTCCATCCGCATCGCTAATTTCTCCGGTAACCAACGAGTTATCCCGGCTCTTGTAAACGGCTATGGTTGCATACTCAACAGCCTGCCCGGTTTTACTATCATAAACATGCCCTTTCAATACTCCTTTTTCACTTATTTCGTTTGTTGGGTTGGCCAAGGCCGGGCCAAAAACCATAAGAAGAGCCCAACATATCAAGCCCCATTTTTTCTTTGTCGCATTCATAAAAAATTTCTTTTCTGTCCTCATTTTTTTGTTCTCTGTATTTTGACGTCATAAAACGATCATCCCCTCGGTTTAAATAAACTAAATCAAAAAAGAGATACGTAATGGAAATAGGAAGTTAGCCGCATACATTTTAGCCACACATATAATTGGGTTAAAGGATGCGCTCAGTTAAAAGATGCAGAACTGCCTTTTAAACATGCTTGTAACGTAACAAGCGGCGTGCATAATTGACGTCTTCCGGTTATAACAGACTACAGCCATAGTTTGTTGAAGATAGTTTGTATTTTTGAACTTTATAAACAACTTACAGCCGTACTTACGGCTACTCATGCCCTGTACAGAATAAGAAACAAACTAAGGACACATAGAAATGAACATAGAAAAATATCTCGATAGAATTAAACATAGAGGAAAGTCAACACCCAATTTGGATTTATTAAAAAAACTACAAAAACAGCATCTTTTGCATGTGCCGTTTGAGAATCTGGATATACATTATAATGTTCCGATTAAATTGGATATTGACCGAATTTACAAAAAGATCGTACTCAACAAGCGTGGAGGATTTTGTTATGAATTAAACGGGCTGTTTTTTAAACTGTTGATTGCACTAAACTTTGAGGCCAGACAAATCTCTGCTCGTGTTTATAACAAAGAAAAAGGGTATGGGAAAGAGTTTGACCATATGGCAATTATAGTTAGAATTGACGATAATGAATATTTAACAGATGTTGGATTTGGCGATTTTACTTTTGAGCCCCTCAAAATAGATATTGGTAAAATTCAATATGACGAACGCGGCACTTACCTTGTGGATAAGTATAACGATACTTATTTTAGCGTAAATAAAACGGAAAAAGGAAAAACCACTCCCAAATATATTTTCCAGACGAGCGGGAGAAATTTTAAGGAGTTTCAAGAAATGTGCGCTTACCACCAAACCAGTCCCGAGTCAAATTTTACGCGGAATAGATTAATCTCATTACCAACAACGAATGGAAGAATTACCATTAGCGGAAATAATTTGAAAATAAATGCGTCAGACTCAACAACGGAGCACGAAATAAAAGATGAAGTAGAATTCAAACAGTATTTGAGGAGTTTATTTGACATTCCAAAGCTATAATGTGCAGATACTGCATCATTCCGCATTTTTAAAATAAACTGAAGGCAGGGGAAAAAACCACATTAACCATACAATACAGCATAATTAAACCGGGTAGTATTGCTATTAAAACCCGCAAATACGTATACAGAAATGTCAAAAGGTAAAATTGATTTAAGATCTCTTTGCCTGGCCTAGCTTACTATCTCACGATAAAAAATAATCTAGTGTTTTAATAAACAGATCAGGCTGATCTGTATGAAGCCAATGTCCGGCATCAGGAATGTCGGCCAGTTGGGCCGAGGGGAAATATTTGCGTACAAGTTGCATGTCCTCGTCCTGCACATACGGTGATTTGGCGCCTCTTATCATCACTACTGTTTTTTGGGATGGAAATTCCTCTGTATCTTCAAACTCCGGCACACCATTCATTATCTTATCTAAGTTATCCGATATGGCCTGAACATTAAGCTTCCAGTAATATTGTTTATCCTTGCCACGCTCAACATTTTTAAGCAGGAAACTACGCACCATATTGTTGGGGATGCTTTGTTTCAGCACTTTGCCAATGGCATTGCGCGAGCTATGTTCCGAAGGATCAACAGCGAGCAGGGCATCTACAATGGCTCGATGGTCGCTGGTAATCCGGCCATAGTTGGTCTCCTGATTATAATACTTGGGTGCAATATCCAACACCACTAATTTATCCACCATTAAGGGATTTTTAAGCGCAAAAAGCATAGCTGTCTTACCCCCCATTGAATGACCCATTATGTTGGCTTTTTTTAACTGCCGCTGCTGCATAAATGTTTTAATGTCTTCGGCCATGCTGTTGTAATCCATCTCATTGCTATGGGGGCTTTGTCCATGGTTTCGCTGATCCACAATAAAAATCCTGAACTTATCTTCGAGCATACGCGCCACGCTCAGCCAATTGTCCGACGAGCCATATAAACCATGTATTATAATCAGATTTTTATCCCCTTTACCCAATTCGCGAAAGAAGAGTTCCATACTATTTTATCAATTGTTGTTTGTATAACTTGATGGTTTTTTCCAGCCCAAAATAAAGTGCATCGCTAATTAGGGCATGCCCAATTGATACTTCTGATAGAAAAGATATATTATCGGAGAAATATTTCAGGTTTTCGAGGCTCAGGTCGTGACCGGCATTAATTTTCAATCCTACTTTTCGAGCTACTTCGGCAGCGGCTATAAATGGTGCAATAGCTGTTTCTTTATTTTTTGCATACATTACAGCATAGGGTTCAGTGTACAGCTCAATACGGTCGGTATTTGTTTTTACGGCATGGGCAATATTATTTAAATCTGTGTCGATAAAAATGGAAGTGCGGATACCTGCATCGCTTAAATCAGCAATAATTTCCTGTAAAAACGATTTATTTTTGATGGTGTCCCAGCCGGCATTGGAGGTAAGGGCTTCCGGCGGATCCGGAACCAGGGTAACCTGATGCGGCTTCACCTTTTTTACTAAATCCATAAATTCCTTTGACGGATATCCTTCAATGTTAAACTCGGTTTTTATGATGGGTTTAATGTCCCACACATCCTGATAGCGGATGTGTCTGCCATCGGGGCGCGGATGTACGGTAACGCCGTCGGCTCCAAACTCCTGCACATCGATAGCTGCCTTTAGTACGTTGGGCTCATTACCACCACGAGCATTTCGCAAGGTGGCAATTTTATTAATATTTACACTTAGTTTAGCCATAGGATATTAATTTGTTAAATCAGGTGTGTGTTTACTATAGGGCATACAATAAACCAATCAATCGTTTGGTTGTTTCAGCATAAGCCACTATCTTTAATAGTGTTGTTAATAGCAAGCAAATTAAACGTGGACAAAGGAACAACCGAACCGTCCACAAAGTTAAAAGTATTTATCTAAAGTGACCTATGATAGCCAAAGATTTGATATCAGAAACAGTTCCGGCATTGCGCACCTCCAATACAGGCTCCGAGGCTTTGAATTGGATGGAGGCTTTTAGGGTTTCGCATCTACCTATAGTAAACAACAATAGTTTTTTAGGATTGGTGAGCGATACAGATATTTATGATCTCAACGCGCCCGAAGAGCCATTAGGAAATCATCAGTTATCGTTGATGTCGCCTTATGTGTATTACAACCAGCACATTTATTCGATTATAGAGCTTGCATCGCGGCTTAAGTTAAGCGTGGTTCCGGTACTAAAGGAAAATAAGGAGTATTTGGGCTTAATAACACAAACCGACCTGCTGAAAAACTTTGCAGAATTGATAGCTGCCCACACACCGGGTGGCATTGTGGAAATTGAGGTGCCTTCCTACGACTATTCTATTTCTGCCATAACAAGGATCATTGAGGATTCGGATACGAAAGTTTTAAGTTTTTATGTGTCGCAGCACGAGAACAGTAATATGCTCAACATTACCATTAAGTTAAACCGCGAAGACATCACCCCGGTGTTGCGTGCCTTTGACCGATACGAATATAATGTAACGGCATCCTACTCGGAGTACAGTGCCGTTGATGAAGTGGTAAAGAAAAATTACGACGCACTTATACGATACCTGAACATTTAAAAACCCGCATGATAGAGTCCACCCGAGGTATCGTGCTCACTAACACACGATATGCCGAAACCAGTGTTATTTCGCAGGTTTATACCGAAAAACTAGGGCTGCAATCGTATATAGTGAATGGAGCGCGCAGTCGCAAAAGTAGAGGAAAAGGCATTTTTATGCAGCCTTTGGCGCTGCTTGATTTAGAGGTGTACCACTCTGAGAAGAAGAGCGTACACCGTATAAAGGATTTTAGGGCAAACCCTCCGCTTACTCAAATACCATTTGAACCGGTGCGCAGAAGCCTTGCTTTTTTTATTGCCGAGGTTTTGAGCAAAGCACTGAGGCTCGAAGATAAAAGGGACGATGCATTATTTGATTTTTTGCACCAATCCATTTGTGTTTTAGACAATGAGCTGCCCGGCTTGCAAAACTTTCATCTTTTTATGTTGTTCAGGCTCACTCGTCCCTTGGGATTCTATCCTCATTTTACAAGTAATGAGGGGCTTAAATATTTTGACTTACGCACAGGTATGTTCTGCCATACAGAACCTGCCTATCCCGATTATTTAAATACGTTTGAAACGGCTATATTGTTGCAATTACAAAACACGGGTATAGAACAATTGGATACGATAAAAATGAATAGTGCACAAAGAAATGGCCTTATACAAAAAATATTGCTCTATTTTCATTGGCACATAAGTGGATTTTCTAAGATTAAGTCCTTTGAGGTATTAAAGGAAATATTCCGATAGTATAAGAATATAGAGCGTTAACGTAAAATATGGGCACATATGCCCGAATGAAAGGATATATAAGAAAATGTTTCGTAAATTGAAGGGGTAATATTATAGACCCCATATGGAATGGCTGAGTAAAGCACAAAGTTAAAGCCGCCAAATTTGTTATCTGAACTATTGTTTGCCATGACTACACACAACACCGATATGCTAACAACACCCAAGGCCATAGCAGAGTATGCCCGGGATAATGGGCTCATTAACCTGGCCGAAAATTATTCGGCACTGCAAGTTGATGCCAGGTTAGAGCAAAAGTTACATCACTACATACTTCTGAACGCAAATGTTGCCGCTCCTCAATTTGGCTTACCCGAACTCAGATCGGCTATTTCGAAAAAAACGGCCAGGCTATACGATCATACTTATGATCCTGATACGGAAGTTACCATCGCCACCGGGGTAAAGCAGGGTATATCTGCAACCGTAATGTCCTTACTAAAGGAAGGCGACGAAGTATTAATTTTTGAGCCGGCCCATAAAAGTTACGATGCCGCCATAAAGATGGCCGGTGCACGGCCGGTTTACGTTACCTTAAAAGCTCCCGATTTTGGTATTGAATGGGAACAAGTACATATGCAGGTCACCAACAAAACCAGGATGGTGATTATTAATTCACCACATTTCCCTACGGGCACATCCTTGTCGGAGCTCGACATGATCCGGCTTCAAAAATTACTGAACGGCACCAATATCATGGTACTGAGCGACGAGTCGTTTGAGCATGTGGTGTTCGATGGCGAAATGCATCAAAGTGTTGCCCTGTATCCTTTTTTAAGGGAACGCAGTGTTATTGTTTCCTCCTTCAACGAAACCTTACATATTCCCAATTGGCATGTGGGCTATTGCATGGCTCCGGCTCATTTGATGAAAGGGATACGGGAAGTATTCACCACCCTTGGCGAAGGGGTCAATTGTCCCTACCAAATGGCCATAGCCGATTTTATTAACGAAAACAATCATTTTAACCACCTGGCTTCCTTTTATCAGGGCAAACGCGATTTGTTTTTAAACATCCTCAATGATTCAAGGTTTAAGGCCATACCCAGTAAGGGTACTTATTTTCAGCTAATTTGTATGGAGCCACAGGGCGATAAATCGGATATAGAATTGGCACATACCCTGATGTACGAATTAAATTTGGCTACCGTGCCCATCCGTTTTTACTATCACGAAAAAAGCAAAAAGAGATATCTGAGGGTGAATTTATCACTATCGGACGAAACACTTATTGATGCCGCAACACGGCTGAAGAATTGGTAGGGTACTTTTTGATATTACTACACCGTATATTCCAATCAAGTGAATCGGTAAAAAAAGAAGTCAAACATGATTTTTTTTGCTAAAAATATCCGAGCACACCTCTATCTACAGCAAGGGACTAAATAAACGTGCCAGCGACTCCTTGGCTTTTTGCCGCAAGGGGCGTTTCTTCCATTCGCTCAGCACAAGCCTTTTGCTGTCGGCAAAATCCTGATTAAATTGTTCTTTTAATTCCAGGGCAAAGGCAGTATTATAAACAAAGGCGGTGACCTCAAAATTTTGCTCAAAACTTCTGAAGTCCATATTGGCCGAACCTACCGAAGACACCATATCGTCGGATACCATTACCTTGCTGTGCATAAAACCTTTTTGGTAGAAATAAATTTTAACATTGGCCAGCATCATCTCTTTTAAATAGGATAGTGAGGAAAGCCTGGTGAGGTAAGCGTCCGATTTTCCGGGTATGATTATACGTACATCCACACCCGCCATTGCCGCAGTTTTTAAGGCCATAGATATGCTATCGTTGGGCATAAAATAAGGCGTAGTGATATAAACATATTTTTTTGCGGTGGTGATCAGCTTAAAAAAGCCCATCATTATACCGGGCCAATCGGTATCGGGACCGCTGGACGAAATCTGCACCAACTTATCACCTATCGGTTCCCTTGCGGGATAATATTTTTTGTCGAGCAATTCTACCTGGCTCACAAAATACCAGTCGATCGAAAAAATGGTCTGGAGGGTGTTTACGGCATCGCCTTCAATTTTTAAATGTGTATCGCGCCAGATGCCATAAACCGGACTACCATGAATGTAGCGATCGGCCACGTTTACGCCGCCCAGAAAGCCTATCAGTCCGTCAACAATTACTATTTTACGATGATTGCGATAGTTGAGCTTACTGGTGAAAGAGGGAAAGCGAACGGTTAAAAACGAATAAATCTCTATTCCTTCGGCTCTTAGCTTTTTAAAATCTTTGTCTTTAAATTCCCACGAGCCCACGTCATCTACAATAACCCTTACCTCTACTCCTTCACGAACTTTTTGAACCAGCAGCTCCATCAAACTTTTGCCTATCTCATCTTTTTCGATGATGTAATATTGCAGATGGATAAATTTTTTGGCGCCACGGAGTGCTTCAAACATTACATTAAACTTGTCGCGCCCGTTATGGAGCAGCTGCACCTTATTACCCGCCGTTAGCACGGAATTACTGTTAAATAGTTGGAGCTGCATAATTCGTTCTTTCTCTGCCAGCAAATGGTTGTTTAAGCCATAAAATTGCGATAGGTCTTTGGTTTGCTCGCTGGCAACAGAAAGCAGGTAATCATGGTTTTCGAGTCCTTTGCGATTTATTATTTTTTGCTTACGCAGATTCTGGCCAAAAAAAATGTACAATGCAATACCTATCATGGGTAATAGCAGCAGCACCAGTATCCATGAAAGTGATTTTAAGGGATTTCGGTTTTCCAGAATCATAATGCTAATAATCACCAGTATCGATATGGCATAGGATACGATTACAAAGGTATAGATGATAAAAGATAGATTATCTATAAACCACATAGGCAAAATATTTAGAGCATAACTATAGTACTGTGTTGCCGATGGCCTACCTGGCCATATAGTTTCTGTAATAAAAAAGTCGTGTGTCGTCCAGTTTTTCTTCCAACATAATAGAACCACTAATTTTGGGCGCCTTAACGCCTGATACAAACATTTTATGGCCAACAAACAAATGGGCTTCGTCCCAATAATTGGCATCGATAAAACTTTGCAACACTTGCCGCCCACCCTCTACAATAAGCGATTGCAGGTTAAATTCATACAAAGCATTCAAAATCTGAGGAACTAAATCCTGTGTTAAGGAAATAGGCACATAGCGAATGTTTTTTTCGTCTGTCCGCTTTTTGGCGGTAAAAACAATGCTTGGCACTTCGCCGTTTAAAATACGAAATGATTTCGGAATTATTCCATGTCGGTCTATCAATATCCTCACCGGACTTTGGCCGGCCCATTCGCGCGTGGTGAGCGATGGATTATCCTTTAATGCTGTTTTTACGCCCACCAAAATGGCCTGCTCCTGGCTACGCCATTTATGCACCAGTTTTTTACTTATATTATTAGTAATCCATGTAGGCTGACCATAATTGTCCCTGCTTCGGTTTACATCGATAAAGCCATCGAGCGTTTGTGCCCATTTTAAAATAATATAAGGTCTTCTTTTTTCGTGAAATGTAAAAAAACGCTTGTTGAGTTCCCTGCTTTCTTTTTCCAAAAGGCCCACCGTCACATCCACCCCGGCATCTCTTAATAGGCTTATTCCCTTTCCTGCCACCTGTGAAAAACTATCGGTACAGCCAATAACTACTCTGGGTATGCCGCTCTGCTGAATAAGCAAGGCACAAGGTGGTGTTTTTCCGTAATGTGCACAAGGTTCCAGATTGACATACAAGGTAGACTCTTTAAGTAACTCTTTGTTGTGCACCGACCTAATTGCATTTACCTCTGCGTGTGCCTCCCCTGCCTTATGATGGAACCCCTCACCAATAATTTTACCCCCATGCACAATAACGGAACCTACCATGGGGTTGGGGTAGGTATTGCCTAATCCTATTTTTGCCAATTGCAGGCAACGCTGCATATATTTTTCATCCATATTAATAAATAAAATGCGTACCCATGGGTTCTTAAATATAATCATTTTTTAGGGCGTGCAGCCAACACATCTACTCCATATTAGCCCTTAGCTATACAAAAATGGTTATTTTTGCGGCACCACAAAAATTATTAATTGTAAATGATGAACTGCCGCACCGTTAAACAGCTTATCAATAGCTTTAATCAGGAACTTGAATCCTTTTATCCCAAAGAAGAGATAAGAAATTTTACCGGTATCATTTTAGCCCATTTGCTGGGTTTTTCGCGTACCGATATGTTGATAAAAACGGACTATGAGTTGGGAGAGGCCGATAGGCGCTTTTGCATGGATGCCTTACTTAAACTAAAACAGCAGGTACCCATCCAATATATTGTGGGACATACCCTGTTTTATGGCTTAACCTTTTATGTAGATAAAAATGTGTTAATACCCCGCCCCGAAACCGAAGAGCTGGTGCAATGGATTATCCAGGATACTGAATTTACCGCACCGGCAATATTAGATATTGGCACCGGCTCGGGCTGTATTCCTATTGCCTTAAAAAAACATATGCCCCAGGCAAAAGTTACCGCGTGGGATATTTCGCCAAAAGCTATTACCCTTGCCAAAAGGAATGCCAAAGCCAATAATGTGGAAATAGACTTTAATTTACAGGACGTTCTTGCTCCTAACATCGAAATCAGCAGAAAATACGATATTATTGTGAGCAACCCACCTTATGTGCGGGAGCTCGAAAAAAAAATAATGCAGGATAACGTGTTGAAACATGAACCCCACCTGGCTCTTTTTGTAAAGGACAACGACCCCTTACTATTTTACCGTGCCATAAGTAAACTTGCTACCCAAGCGCTTAATGCAAACGGTAGGCTCTATTTTGAGATAAATGAAGCCCTGGGAAAACAAACGAGCCACTTGATGCGCAACATGGGTTTTAAAGAGGTGGAGTTAGGTAATGATATTTTTGGCAAAAACAGAATGGTAAAGGGTAGTCTGTAAATCATAAATTTTAATTCTAACTATTTATAAATTCACGAAAAACAAAAAATACTGCTTTAAATCTAATCTCAGATCCCAGCCATAAACATTAAAAGGCTATTGCAGATGGCATGAACTTTCGTAGCTATTTAGCTAGCTCTTTTTCCACCATCTGCCTCAACTCCGTAAAAAAGAATTTGAATTCTTTTTCTAAGGCTGCATATTGTTCAGACATTATTTTCATACCGCATTCCGATTCTGCAGGCAAGGAGCTATGATTGGCCATAAGGGACAAGGATTTTTGAATGCCCCACATATGCTGATAGTTCTCTAAACGCCGGCTTTTAATTAAAAATGGCAAAAAGCCTTTTACCCGGTTAGGGAGCACAAAGTAATTTTTCAGTAAATAGGTGTGCACTTGGCTCACATAGGTGTGTAGAGGCACAGGCGAGTATTGCTGCCAGTTTTTGGCTAAAAAATGATCGTAAATCACATCCACAACAACAGAAGAATAGCGCTGATAGCAGGGTTTAAACCGGACCGAACTTTGCTTTACAACAGGATGGCTATCCGTGAAGGCATCTATTTTACGGTGAAGGCGTATGCCGTCCTGTATTTCAGGAGCAAAGCGTTCCACCTGCTTCCCTTTTACAAAGTCGGCTATAAAATTGCCAATCATCAGCGGTCCGGGATTGCCCGATAAATAAATATGTGCCAAAAAGTTCATAATACAAAGTTATCATTATAGCTAATTAATTCACATGCAGATGCCATTAAAAGCTTAACTTTGGCTAAGCGGGGACTAATGTGAACTTTATTCCTGTTTTTATGAATTTATTTAATCGTTAAGGCTAACTTTAATTGTTAAAATCGGTATAAGATATAAAGTAACAAGCGGATGATAAAATGTTTCGGGGAATCAGAATTTAATCCGGAATAGCAAAAATGGGCTATTCCCAATTGGATATCTTTTTCTGTTGCAGCGGTGGGTATAGATGATGCTCATATCTTAATACTAAACTAAAACACGTAAAACGAGCTCCCGAAGGGACGAGGCAAGCCATGAAAGTTTTCACACACACACTACCTGTCTCGCCAAAGCGGGAGGGGAGGTGATTTTTGGCGAGTTCCAGGGAATACTAGTAAAGGACAAATATTTATAATGAGTATATGAAAAACGTAATTATTTTGGGTGCCGCCGGGCGCGATTTCCATAACTTTAATGTGTATTTTAAAAACAACCCCGATTATAAGGTGGTGGCATTTACGGCTACGCAAATCCCCCATATCGAAAATCGTATCTATCCCATTGAGTTAACCGGCAGGCAATATCCATATGGTATACCCATCAAGGAGCAAGCAGATTTACCTTATTTGATTAAAAAACTGAACGTAGATGTGTGCGTTTTTTCGTATAGCGACATATCCTACCAGCATATGATGAGCCTGGCTTCCGTTGTTCAGGCTGCCGGAGCCGATTTTAGGATTTTAGGCCCCAACAACAGCATGCTAAAAAGCCTAAAACCCATTATTGCCGTTTGTGCTACCCGCACAGGATGCGGCAAAAGCCAAACATCGCGCAAAGTTATCGATTACCTGATGCACCAGGGTAAAAAAGTGGTGGCTATCCGCCATCCTATGCCCTACGGAAATTTAAAAAAGCAAATTGTACAGCGGTTCTCTACTTTGGCCGATCTTAGCACACACCAATGCACCATTGAAGAGATGGAGGAATACGAACCACATATCGTAAACGGTAACGTGATTTACTCCGGAATAGATTACCACGATATTTTGCGCGCAGCCGAAGATGACGATAATGGTTGTGATATAATTGTTTGGGATGGTGGAAATAACGACATGCCTTTTTACCGTCCCGACTTAATGATTACAGTGGCCGATCCGCATAGGGTGGGACATGAATTGACTTATTACCCCAGTGAGGTGAACGTGCGCATGTCGGATGTGGTAATTATTAATAAAATGGATAGTGCCAATGCCCGTGACATCCATCAACTACGCAAAAACATTATGCAAATCAACCCCAATGCAAGTATCGTGGATGCCGCATCGCCCATTGAGGTAGACAATCCGGATATTATTACAGATAAAAGCATATTGGTTGTGGAAGATGGTCCAAGCCTTACCCACGGCGAAATGAAAATAGGTGCAGGTGTTATTGCCTGCCAAAAATTTGGTGCTGCCGAGTTGGTTGATCCAAGGGAGTATGCCGTTGGTAGCATAAAAGATACCTACCTAAAATATCCGGACACAGGACAAGTATTGCCCGCCATGGGTTATAGCCGACAGCAAATAAAGGACTTAGAAGCTACCATTGCCAATACCCCGTGCGACGGAGTAGTTATTGCCACACCCATCGATTTAGGGCGGGTACTGAACATTGAAAAGCCGCATACCCGTGTGCATTACAGCCTGCAAGAAATTGGCAAACCCGATTTAGCCGATATCTTAGATAATTTTTTGACTAAGCTGTAAAGTGAAAAATAGTGAGCTGGCTCTAATCTTATATTATTCCAGTTGAGTTGTGAATAGCTGTGTTTTCAAGTGGTTTGTTACGCCGGATTATAGCAAAGTACGGCTTATCGCCTTTTTTTCCGTTGCCTGCCAGCCTTTGATTTATAAGGATCGGTAAAACAAGGTAAAGCCCTGATGCCATTGTCATCGCTTATTTTTTTCTTTTTTTCGCGTCCACACCCAAACAACAGGCTCACACCAAATCGTAAATTAACGCTTTGGGCAGATCCCAAATCAAAAAAAGCAGGTACATTGTCGCTGATGGCATGAAGATGGAGTATGCCAAATTTTGCTCCTATTCCGGCGCCCAGATTATTCAATTCACCATTTTGCAGGGTGTAGGATACGCTACCATAAATATTCCGGGTAAGTACTGCATTGCCCGAAAAAGTTAAGGAGGGATGAATACGGTTGCGGTACACTTCGGAATGAAAAACAGCACCTACATTTAACCATTCGTTTGCTCTGCGCGACAAGCCCAGATACAAAGCAGGCACTAATGGCGAGAGGTAGCTCTGGTTTTCAATTTGGGGCATAAACACATTTTTAAGTGAATCTGTTACATCGCCCAGGTTGCTTAAACCATCTTCAATGGCTTGTGCAGTAATATCCATGGAGCCATTTACACTTAAACGATAGGCATCGTTTTTCCAATTGATAAAACCTATGTCGAGCAAGCTTCCGGATAAAGTGGTTTTTTCGTTTAGCTGATAAATAAAGCCAAAGTCGGTACCTATGCCCATATTTTTTGTGTTCATTAAATAATTACGTGCGGTAATATTCTCTTGCCAGTCCATCCGATCCAATGTTCCATCGGGTGCAATAAGCACATCTACCGGAAGCGACGTGTAAGCATTGCCCGAACCACTTACAAAGGTATTAAAGGTAATGGGGTCGGTATACAGACTCATGTCAATGGACTTGGTATAAATATTTGCCTTGCCAAACAAAAGTTTAACTCTGAATCCAATGCGCACTCTTTCGTCTATCTGCCTGGCCATCCCCAATGCATACTCGCGGTAGTGCATTGCATTGGGTCGTGTGCCATTCATTTTAATGTTCCGACCTTCGAACTGGCTATTGCCACCATGCACCAGTAAAGCGGCGTTTTTATTTAAAATAGTATGCGAATGCACCTTTTCGTTAAGGCCAAAAGTGAAATAATTACGACCGGTTTTATAGCCTACCGATAAAAGCGAAAGGTGCGTTTGTGTGGCCACCATTTCATTGTTACCAAATTTGTTTAAAGCACCGTTTAATTCGTAACGTAAGGAATCTCCATTGGCGGGCACTAATAAATCGTTGTGTGAAAATGCGGTTGAATACCCATTTACGTGAGTAGATCCCACGCCTGGAATCCCAATAAACAACTTACAGTCAATAGCTACTGCCGGATTTACAATATTTGCCTGCGGGAGGTCGTGCATCAAAAACAAGGTATTGTTTTGTTGCCCTTTTAAGTGCGATGAGAACCAAATGGTTAGAAGGAGTAGAAATATCTTTCTCATCGGGTCGTTTAAATTTCGTCAATAGGTACATTTACCGCTGAGCGTAAGCCAATGGTAACATCAATACTTCCCTCATTCAGCTTATCCAATACCTCGGGTCTGTATTCCAAATCCTTTATCAGTACTCTTAGCAATATGCTTGTGGTTTGCTCCAGGGCAGGTATATCTTCTTTAGAGAATGTTTTATCGTAAAGCAGTTTTTCTGCTTGAGTAACAAAACCATCCGCGCTGATAGCAGGTTTTGGTATGGAGTCAGTTAGGATACTTTCAATTATGCTGCCCTCCTGGTTCATAAAGTAAGCATATACTTTAATACGGGCCGGAAAATTATTTTTAATCTCCAAGCGTAACATCATGCTGTCCACATATTCGCTTGTTGTGTATATTTCGGGGAATATAAATTCAACACTTTCACTAAAAACGGGTGTACTCATCGTATCCAGAATAGGAGTTGAGCCATTATAATTTTCAGCGTTAAATGTAATCGATTTTAAGGGCAAAGATAAGGTAGGCTTCCACTGGTAATGATGCGATATTTTACTGATATCCTCTTTTAAACAAGCCGCTGTAACCAGCATAATGCAAATGGCTCCTATGAGTTGTATATGTTTATTAATCATTTGTTTGTAGTTAGATGCTAATGTAACAGGTAATTATTACAAGCAAGGAAAAACGATGCATACCTTTCCGTTACTATTCCGGAATTTAATTCACAGTAACGGAAGTTTACTATGTACACAACAAACAAAATGATAAAAAAGTATATCAAATCAACGAAAAAATCATTTAAAATATTCCAATTCGATATATTGAATTAATGAGTGAATTATTTGAATATGCAGTTCCTGAATACGATCAGAATACTCGTAGTGTGGGATTCTTATCTCTACATCGCAATGGTCCTTTAATTTGCCTCCGCTTTTGCCGGTCAATGCAATCACCTTGATTCCGTTGCCCTGTGCTTCCTGCGCTGCTTTTAACACGTTGGCAGAGTTACCACTTGTGCTTATGGCCAATAAAACATCGCCGGGTTTGCCTACAGCCTGAACGTATCTCGAAAAAATATAATCAAATCCATAATCGTTACCCACACAGGTGATGTGGGTCGGGTCGGAGATAGCAATAGCTGCCAGACCTTTTCTATCGTCGCGGAAACGACCGCTTAGCTCTTCGGCAAAGTGCATGGCATCACTCATGGATCCCCCATTTCCGCATGAAATAATTTTACCCCCATTTTTTAAACAATCCACCATCAGCTTACCACCCGCCTCCATCTGAATCCAATTGTTTTGGTCGTCGATAAAGGCCGCTAACAAACGTTGTGCATCGTTAAAATTCTGCTTTATGCTGTTTATACTCATTATTGTTGCTATTTTTGACAAATATACAAAGTGATTTTGTTCTTATATCATATATTTCTAACCAATCGTTTTATCCATCTAATTGAATTATGCGCGAAAAATTATTTGTGATTATATTTGGGGCAGACACAAAGCCGGGTAAAGCCTTTGATTTGATTTTGATTGTTTTAATTATTTTCAGTATTACCATCGTTATGCTGGAAAGTCTTCCTGATAAATCAGATGTTTTTTATTATCGTTTAAACGTGCTGGAGTGGGTGGTTACATCCATATTTCTTGTTGAGTATATAGTTCGCATTTGGATTGTACGTAAGCCATGGCGCTATATTTTCAGTGCACTCGGCATCATCGACCTGTTGGCTATTATCCCTTCTTTTTTAGGTCTTGCTTTTTCCGGAACACACATGTTGGTGGTATTGCGCGCGCTCCGATTGCTCCGCATATTCAGGATATTAAAGCTTACCCGCTACATGGATGAAGGATCGCAGCTTTGGAGGGCACTTGTGGCCAGTAGAAAAAAAATTGGAGTTTTTATTTTTACCGTTGTGGTACTGATTATTATAATGGGCACGATGATGTACATTATAGAATCCAATCAGGAAAGTGGCTTTACCAGCATCCCCATAAGTATATACTGGTCGGTAGTAACCTTAACCACGGTAGGTTATGGCGACATTGCCCCGGTAACCGCCCTGGGTCAAACCCTGGCCAGCATTGTAATGATAATGGGTTATGCTATAATAGCGGTGCCCACCGGCATTGTTACCGTGGAACTTGGTCGAAAGCCCTGCGCTGAAATAATCCATCCGGCGTGCTCCTTTTGTGGAAAAAAAGGGCATGATAAGGATGCTGTGTTTTGTAAATATTGTGGGAAGAAATTGGGTTAGCTTAGCGATTTACTCCGTTTTTCAGAGGCTTTGCAATAAGCAACAAACCCACAAAAGTGAGTGCCCCGTTTAACATCAACTTCTCGAAACCCAGCTCAAAACCAAACCAGTTTAAAGCGTTAAAATCTAATATGCCGGTTACCACAGGGGCTATTAAAGCTATTACCGGTACAAGACTATCGCGCAGCTTAATTTTTAAGAAAAGTCCAAATGCATACAAACCCAGGAGGGGGCCATAGGTGTATCCTGCCAGAGTAAATATGGTACTGATAATGCTGTCGGCTTTAAATACCCTGAACAGGATAATAACCACCATCAGCAAAATTGAAAACGTAAGGTGTACGATTATGCGTGTTTTCCGGGATAAGGTGCGTCCTTTGCGCGAAGTACCTAATATGTCTACGGCAAAAGAGGTAGTAAGCGAGGTGAGTGCTGAATCGGCGCTGCTGTAGGCCGCTGCCACCAAACCTATGATAAAAAAAACACCTACTACTGCAGGCAGGGCTCCACTATTAACTATCATGGGAAACAAGTCGTCGGAACGCTCGGGCAAGGCCATACCTTGTTGACTGGCAAAAGTATACAACAACACCCCCAAGGATAAAAACAAAACATTAGTAGGCACGAAGGCAAAACCATACCATTTCATATTTTTTTGGGCCTCTTTCAGGTTTTTACACGATAGGTTTTTTTGCATCATATCCTGATCTAAACCCGTCATTACTATGGTAATAAAGGCGCCGCTAAAAAACTGCTTTACAAAGTGTTGTTTCGAGCTCCAATCGTTAAAAACAAATACCTTTGAAAGTTCACTTTTACCTATTAGGTCAATCACACCTACTGCCGACAAATCCATTGATTTGGCAATGTACACCATGGTAATTATAACCGAGGTGAGCATAAATACGGTCTGCAAAGTATCTGTCCAGATAATGGTTTTTATACCTCCTCTGAAAGTGTAGAGCCAAATAAGTGCGATGGTGATAAATACCGTAATGGCAAAGGGAATACCCAGTGCATTAAATAAGCTAATCTGCAACACATTGGCCATAAGATATAGGCGGGCCGATGCCCCAATGGTACGCGAAATCAGGAATAGCCAGGCTCCGGTTTTATAGCTGTTGTTGCCAAAGCGACCTTGCAAATACGAGTATATAGAAGTGAGGTTTAAACGATAGTAGACCGGAAGCAGCACGTGGGCAATGGTGAGATAGCCCAAAAAGTATCCTGCCACCATTTGCAGGTAACTAAACTGCGTGGCATTAACCCACCCCGGTACCGATATAAATGTTACCCCCGACAGACTGGCACCTATCATCCCAATTGAAACGATGTACCAGGGCGACTGCCTGCCTCCCACAAAAAAATCTTCGTTATCGGATTTACGTCCGGTTACATACGAAATAACCATTAAGATAATAAAATACAGGGCTACCAGCAGTCCGGTGAATAATGGGGTCATAAAATATGGAGTTACAAAATAAGAAACTTTTAAGTGTTAGGACAAAGATAAAAAAAAGGACATAGCTTGTAACGAGTTATGCTCTGCCTCCACAAACCTTCGGTCTAAATTATAACAATGCACCGAAAGCACATTTTTACAATCCGATAAAAAAACACCACAGCCTATCTCTGCAATTTTTATTTCATAGCTATCATTTTAACGCATCTTAAGTATGGCTTAAAGTGCAGAAGTGAACAATATTAATGATAATATCTTTTTTTCGCACTGCTTTTTTGCTGATTGTATCGAAAAATGGGTATTATCCTAAGCCTGAATAATTATCCAAAAATTACGGGCCTTTATAAAGATTGAAAAATACAATCCCGAGAGCAAAAAGTAGGCACACATCACTTACTTTTGTTGCGTTGATAGTACTACTTTTGATGATGATTATTAAAGCAATGAAAATAATGCCAGGTAGCACCTTTAACCATGGCTATACACGCTGCCCCTTACTAAGTAATAAATACCCCTAAAATTAACGCAACATTTTATTTAAGATTCCATGACTACGATATATGTATTTTGCTACGGCTCCAACCTGCTTTTGAGCCGTATAAAAGCCCGATGCCCCAGTGTTCACCTTATGGGTGTGGGTTATATTAACGGACATGCATTAAAATTCCATATGCAAAGCACCGACGGCTCGGGCAAAGCCGATGCTTACCAAACGGACCATACCGAAGATGTAGTTTGGGGAACCCTTATCGGTATAAGCAAAGCAGATAAAATAATTTTGGACGGCCATGAGGAGTTGGGCTCCGCCTACAACGAAAAACAAGTTACCGTTTGGCTTAGGGAAGGATTACAAACCACGGCATGGGTGTATGTGGCTAGTAAAAACAGGATAAAAGCCCATCTGAAACCTTATTGCTGGTACCATCGTTACGTGCTCAAGGGCGCCAAAGAAAACAACCTGCCTACTGAATACCTAAAAGCCATTGAGGCTGTTGGCTGTGATGTTGATAGGGATGAGCAGAGAAGGGAAAAAAATCTAATCTGAACGATTCATCTATTTATCAAGTGGGTGATTTTTACACCAGACCCGATTAGGTTTATTTTGGTGAAATACGTAAATTGTTGTTCAGGTTCCGGTTGTAGTACTATGTGATAGGGAGTTTGTTATTTTGCTTATTTTATTAACCCACTAAATACTTCTATCATGAGAAAAGCATTTAGAATAGCGGCCGGCATTTTTTACAGCCTCTGCCCACTTTTGCTTGCCCTTATTATTGGATTGCTGGTTTATAACGAACTGCCCAATTTTTGGGGAATATCTGTTTTTATTGTATTGGTAGCCTTGGCTATTGGCAGCGGAATTGCCATTTTTAAAAAAGTTAAATCAAAAGGCTTCATCAATTATTCTACGGTTGTCCATGCCTCTCCCGATCTGGATGATCTCAAACCTTTGTGAGAGATGTAGCCTTTGGGATGAAAATATTCAAAAAAGGCCGCCCATAACTGGACGGCCTTTATTATTGCATTGTATTATCTACTATACGTTCTTGTTAACAAAGCGATAATGAGGGCCAAAACGCTCAAAGGCTGCTTTGTCCAGCTCTTCCTGGTGATCAGGGTGGGCAACAGATATAATCTGCTTTGCTCTTTCTTGCATTGTTTTTCCGTAAAGGTTAACGGCGCCAAACTCTGTAACAAACCAATGCATGTTGGCACGAGTAGTTACAACACCTGAACCGGGCAATAAGGTGGGCGATATTTTTGATAGACCCTTTGCGGTTACCGAAGGCATGGCAATAATGGGCAGACCACCCTTTGAATAACCGGCTCCACGTATAAAGTCAATCTGTCCACCTACTCCGGAGTAATGTGTGGTTCCAATAGAATCGGCGCAAACTTGCCCGGTAATATCGATAGCCAATGCAGAGTTTATGGCAGTTACTTTATCATTCTGTCGGATAATATTCACACTGTTGGTATGCTTAACGTCCATCATGGCCACCATAGGGTTGTCGTCGATAAAATCATAAAGCTTCTTGGAGCCCATTAAAAAGGAAGCCACCATCTTACCTTGATCTATCTGCTTGCGTTTTCCGGTTACAACACCTGATTCTACCAAGGGTAATATACCGTCGGCAAACATTTCTGTGTGCACACCCAAGTCCTTATGGTTACCCAACTGAGCCAAAACAGCATTGGGTATACCACCAATTCCCATCTGCAAACACGCGCCATCCTCAATAAGTTCGGCTACATTTTTACCAATGGCGATATCTGTTTCGGTAAGTTCGCCCATTTCGTGGACATAAAGTGGACTATCGTCCTCAACAAAATAATCAATTTCGTTCATGTGAAAAATAGCATCGCCCCATGCACGTGGCACATTAGAGTTAACCAGGGCAATAACTACATCAGCACATTCAATGGCCGCTTTGGTGGCGTCAACTGAAGTTCCCAAGGACACAAAACCATGCTTATCGGGTTTAGATACCATTACCAAAGCTACATTGACTTTTAAATAGCCTTCGCGAATCAGTTTCTGTGTCTCGCTCAAAAAAGCAGGAATATAATCGGCATATCCGGCTTGCGTTTGCTTGCGCAAATTGCCACCAACAAAAAACTGCTCCGAAACAAATATGCCTTCAAACTCAGGGTCGGCAAAATCTACTTTGTTCTCGATGTGGATATGTTGAATTTTCACATCGTAAAACTCTTTGTTTCGACCGCGGTTTACCATGGCCTTAATTAATTTGTGCGGTGTTACGGCTACACTACTGAGGTGTACCCTATCGCCCGACTTAATTACTTTTACAGCTTCTTCGGCACTTACACTTTTATACTGCATGTTATTTTATTTAGAGATATTTTTCTTTAATTAAAATTTAAGCGCAAAAGTATAACTTTTTAATGATATTGTTAGACTTCACTTTCCTATTGTACAACATATACAGATCACTTATTAAAATATTTCAACCACAGCTTAAGCTTTGAATATTATTTAATTAGGAGAAGAAATTTATTTTTAACTTACTCTCTTGAGAAATCTATAAAACATATCACCCTAATGGCTGTTGTTCGTATAGTGCCGGTGGGCAAAAAATATCGTATTATATAAGGAAAAAGATTAGCTATGAATAACAATAAGATAAAGGTTGAGATATGGACAGATGTTATGTGTCCCTTCTGTTACATTGGCAAAAAGAAGTTTGAAGCGGGTCTGGAACAATTTGCCCATAAGGATAAAGTACAGGTTGTATGGAAGAGCTTTCAGCTCAATCCCAATCTACAAACCGATGAAACATTAAGCCTGAACGCGTATATGGCCAAACGTAAAGGGGTAAGCATAGAGGAAGCTGCAGAAATGAATACGGGTGCCGTAAAAAAGGCAACCACGGTAGGATTGCATTATAACATGGATAAAGTAATTCCGGCCAACACCTTAAAGGCCCATCAATTCGCCCATTTTGCTAAAAAGCACAGTCTGCAGAGCGAGGCAGAGGAACTCCTCTTCCGCTCCTATTTTATTGATGGTAAAAATATAGATAACACTTCCACTCTTTTACAACTGGTTACCGAACTGGGCTTAAGTACTGATGAGTTCAAGACCGCGTTAGATAAGCAAAGCTATTTGGCTGATGTAAAGGCAGACATACAGGAAGCAAAAGAATTAGACATCAGGATGATTCCACATTTTCTGGTTAACCGTAAGTATGTTGTATCGGGCAGCTATGACAGCCAAACCTTTACCGACATACTAACCAAGGCTTATAACGAAGATCAACAAGCCACTAGTCCGTCTAACTTCGAAGTTACTAATGGCGAAAGTTGCTCCATGGATGGTAACTGTGACTAAAAAATAGTAAACCAAACTGCAAAGCAGTTAAAGGGTTCGTTTTTACCGTAGCTTTTGTAAAACAGCGCAATCATAGGATTAGATAAGCATATGTATAGCCACAACAAAATGGCTATATGATGCTTTTTAAAAATAAAACCCCATTATATAATATCTTTTTCATTGTCGGGTAAAGGGATAATGGACTGTAAAAGCATATCGTTAAAACATAGAAAATAAGAATAAAGCTCAGCACCTCGTTTTTTTTCGGGATTAAGCCATACGGTGCTGAACTTTAATGTTTGAAAAAAATATACGTGAATTAAAAATCGACAGCCGGCCCGCTATATTCTTACGGGATGAAAAACGCCGTTGTTACCGAAAACAAAAATGACTTAGGAAATAACCTTCGGCGTAGTTAATAATTTAGCATAACATGGTGCCTTGTTATTTCTGTGCGCAGCGTACGCACTTTCTACTTTCGGGCATAAGCACCAATCGCCCGGGGGGTATGGGTGCTTTACAATCAATGCACAAACCAAAATCAGCGTCGTTGAGGTGATCCAGTGCATAATGCAGTTTTTTAAGCTTTGCTTCGCTTTGCCTAAGCGCAGCTTCGTTTACGCTTTTATTGTTAATCGCATCCATCCGGCTTACCCTGCCAATGGCATCGTCGGGAGCAATGGCTCCGGTCAGCTCTTTTAAGCTGTACATCTTTCGCTCCACAATGCTTAGCTGTTTTTCGATGAGTTGTTTTATTTCCTCCTTGTCTATTTTCATTTGAATGAATCTGGTTTTGTTATTTTTGTATCCGGATTACAAAATACGTAAACAATATGGTAAATAAGGAATCGGTCCGTATAAATAAATACCTTAGCGAAGTGGGCTATTGTTCGCGCAGGGAAGCTGACAAACTGATTGAGGCGGGGTTAGTAACCATAAACGGAAAGGTGCCCGAGATGGGAACCAAAATCGCGTATGGTGATACGGTGCGTGTAAAAGGCCAACTCATTTCAGAGCCCAGGGAAAAGCACGTTTATCTGGCCTTCAACAAACCAGTGGGTATTGTTTGTACCACTGATACACGTCGAGAAAAAAATAACATTATTGATTACATCAATTATCCCAAGCGCATTTTCCCCATTGGCCGATTGGACAAACCGAGCGAAGGTTTGATCTTTTTAACCAGCGATGGCGATATTGTCAATAAAATATTACGTGCACGCAACAATCACGAAAAAGAGTATATCGTGCGGGTTAACAAACCCATAAGCGACGATTTTATACATAAAATGGGCAATGGCCTCCCTATCCTGGGCACCATTACCCACAAATGCCTGGTAGAAGGTATAAGTCAGTTTGAGTTTAGGATCATCCTCACCCAAGGCCTCAACCGCCAGATTAGGCGAATGAGCGAATATCTGGGTTACAGGGTAAAGAAACTTAAACGTGTGCGCATTATGAATATTCAACTGGATGTACCCATCGGAAAATGGCGCTACCTAAGCCAAAAAGAAATGAACGAGATAAATCGTTTGGTGTCAGATTCTGGTAAAACACATCAGTAAAAACGCTGCGATTGGTGTAGCCGATTTTACTATCGGCCTACTGATTACTGTTAATTGAATGGCGGGCTGCTGCTCGTTAAATCATTTTTTCTATATTCACGTAAGTTAACAACTTATTCAAATATGCAATTACTATTAAATCCCAAGGGAGGTGTTGCCGGCGATATGTTTGCAGCCGCATTGATTTCAATGGGAGCCCATGAACAAAAGATGCTGCGTGCGATGCTACAGGCCGCTAATAAAATTGGACAATCTACCATCAGCACGCAAAAAACCCGGGATGGAGCAACCCGCTTAATCATGAATATAAAGCACAATCACGGCCATCTGGCCGCATCAAAAGCCCGTGTGCTTTTAAAACAATTGTGCAGTGATTTAAAAATATCCGGCATTTATGCCCATTTCGCAACTGAAGTATTGGAAATATTAATTTCTGCCGAAAAACAAGCCCATGCCGAAAATTCTTTTTTAAGCGACCATCATCATGGCCATGGTCACAAGGATACGCATCACCATCATAAGAGTCATCATAATCATCTTCCTTCTCAAGATAAGGAGGAGGAGGCATGGTTGCACGAAGCCCAGGATATTTTAATTGACATAATGGGGGCAGCTATGGGCTTGCAATTGTTGCAGGCACCTACTGTAGCTGCACTATTGGAACCGGTTTCGCTCGGAGGAGGCACAATCCGGTTTTCCCATGGCGAAATGACGGTACCGGCACCGGCCACAAAAATAATTATAGATAAATATGCCATCGCCCATTCAATGGGCCCGTTGGATGTTGAGCTATGCACACCAACCGGTTCGGCTATTTTGGCTGCCCTTGGCTCCAGCCTAAATCAAAATATTGATGTGCAAAATCCGTTGCATTACGGAACTGCGCGGGGAGGAAAAGATTTGGATATCCCCCCCTTGCGTTTGTATTTAAATAAATAAAAAAAGCTGCCTTTCATCGGGCAGCCTCCATTTAAATTTTGTAGTAAGCTATCGGGCAACTCTGTCGTATTTTTGGAAGAATATTGCTCCGCATAGAAACCTTTCCCTTAGTAAACATGCACCTGCATTTACACAGTCGACCGGATAAGATACTTTGTGCTTGCTACTTTGTACTTGCTACTTATGTAACCTAAATCATACATAAACGTTTCCTATTTTTATCAGTTTAGGTATGTTAAGCAGTTTAATTTTTCTGCCGTTTAATTCTATCATTTTATCATTTTTAAACTCCGACAACAGACGAATTACAGATTCTGTAGCCGTTCCTACCATATTGGCCAGCTCTTCGCGGGTTAACGAAATTTGTAAAGTATGATCCTGATCCAGCTCAAAAGTATCCATAAGAAGCAACAATACTTCGGCCAATCTTTCGCGTACTGTTTTTTGGGCTATATCGGTTAAAAACTTATTCGATTCGCCCAGTTCTTTGCAAGTGAGCTTCATCAATGCCATCGAAAAGATCGGGTTCGATTTCAGCAGCGAACCAAGCACTTCGCCCGGGAAATAACAAATCACCGTATCTTGAATAACCTTGCTGGTGCTGCAAGCCAACTCATCGCTGATTACGGATCGGAAACCTATCAGGTCGCCTCGCTTGGCAAATCGTATAATCTGTTCTTTACCATCGAAACCCGTTTTAAAAATTTTTAAAACACCGTCAACAATCAAAAAGGTACCGTTTATGCGGCTCCCTTCGTGGTAAATGGTACTGCCCCGTTTATGCACGGTGCTAATCATCGACTGATCCACCATTTCTAACTCCTCGTCCGAAAGACCTTTAAATATCTTAAAATCACGAAGATTGACAGGCTCGTTGTATGGAACACTTTGAACATTCTTCATTCCTTACATTTTTTTGGTGTTTATTTGTTAAATTACACACCAAAGATATAAATAAAGATGTTTATTTGTTAAAATCATCAGTCTAAATAATTAAGGAATATGAAACGAAGCTCCGAAAAGTCGGGGCAGGCGTTGTGCGTATCCTCTTCCATAAAGAAAGTATTATTGGCAGGTTCTTCCATCACATCGAAACCAAATATAAATCAATAATTATAGTGAGATATGAAAACAACAATCAATTTAGAGTGGATAAAGAACATAAGCTTTAAAGGAAAAGTAAATGGGCATGACATCACCATAGATGCCGGCAAAGAAAACGGAGGGGATGACTCCGGCATTCGCCCAAAACCACTGATGCTTGTTGCATTGGCAGGATGCACAGGTATAGATGTGGTTAATATTTTAAATAAAATGAGGGTGGAATACGATAGCCTTAATATATCCGTAGAGGCCAATATGAGAGAAGAACACCCCAAATATTACGATTCGATGAAGATAATTTACCACTTTAAAGGAAAAAAGCTACCCATGGAAAAGCTTAAAAGGGCGGTTCAGCTTTCCGAAGAACAATATTGTGGTGTGTCGGCCCTCTACAAAATGGCAATTCCGGTTAGCTTTGAGATAAAGATAAATGAGCAGAAATAGCCTTTTATTTATATTTTGCTATCTATAGCTCCTCTTCTTCGGAAAGCTTAGGAGGGTTTCCTTTTCGTTATAATGACGGGACAGGAGAGCCAAGATACCGCGATTTTAATAACCTTTTAAATTTTATCGAAGCTGATTTTGTGGTTGTAGCTAGTTCAGCTAACTAGTAAAACACCAAGGAGCACAACTTTAACCACTTTTTTAAAGTCTGCAAGGATATGTATTACAGCATTTGTAGTTGTAACACAAACACTTTTACTGCAATAAGTATCCGAAATAAGAGCAGGAATTAACCGCAAGTTTACAATAACCCTTGTTTTGTGCTAACAGGCCGATAAAGCAGACGAGTAGGACGAGCAGCCTTTATCTGTTCCAAAGAGCATCCGTAAATTTTTTTGGCAGACAGTGCGCGACGAAGCGATACCCGACGAAGTAATATTGAACATTGGAGGTTAACATACGGACAGTAAAATGATGTTGATTGAACAATGAGAGTAACTCAAGATTATTTTTTTGTACTTGAGTATAGCCAAAGGAATTGCGGTATAAAGCAAATCCAAAAAGCGATAATAAAAAAAGTACTATCTTGCGCGGCTGAAATTGTTTTTTTACCATACCAAATCCGCCTGTAAAATTTAAACTTATGGATAACAACGGATTCATCGGCATGATTGAGCATGCCCTAAAAACACACGAAAACCAATCGTCCTTTAGCGATTATAAGGGTCAAACATATACTTATCATCAAGTTGGCGAAAGGATATTCTGGATTCACGAGCTACTTAAAAAGTGCGACATAAAAAAAGGCGACAAGGTTGCCCTGATAGGCCGAAACTTAAGTAACTTTGCTATTACCTATTTAGCCACCGTTTCGTACGGTGCGGTTATCGTGCCCATTTTGCCCGATTTTGGCAGTAACGAGATACACCATATCGTTTGCCATTCCGAATCCAGGTTGCTTTTTAGTACCGACCGTATTTTTAGTATGGTTGACGAAAGTAAAATGCCTGCTATAAAAGGCATTGTGAGCATCGACGATTTTAAACCCCTGGTAAGTTGCAAACTGAATTTAGAAAAAGTTATTGCCTCCATAAAAGTCGCCGACAATTTTACGGTAGAACAGATTAAGTTTGCTCAGGTGGATAAAGACAGCTTGATGGTATTGTCCTATACCTCCGGCACTTCGGGTTTTTCGAAAGGAGTGATGTTGCCACATCGCAGCATATGGTCCAACGTACGCTATGCCCGGGAACATTTAGAGTTGAAACCGGGCAACCGAATCGTTTCCTTTTTGCCCCTGGCTCATGCCTACGGTTGTCTTTTTGAGTTTTTATGGCCTTTTACGGTAGGATGCCATATTACTTTTCTGAGCCGTACCCCTTCGCCCCAAATTATAACGGAAGCCTTTCAGGCTATACGTCCGCATTTAATACTGTCGGTTCCGCTCATCCTCGAAAAAATATTTAAGAAACGTATTTTGCCTGTTCTGGAGAAGAACCCGGTTAAAACATTGAGTAAAATACCCATCTTAAACCAGGTGGTGTATCAAAAGGTGAAAAAACAACTCACCGAAGTTTTCGGGGGCGAGTTTCAGCAGATAGTGATAGGTGGTGCGGCCCTTAACAAAGACGTAGAGGATTTTTTACGCAAAATTGGTTTCCCCTTTACCATTGGATACGGTATGACGGAGTGTGGCCCGCTGATAAGCTACGAGCCACCTGCGACCACCCAATTGCGTTCGGCAGGTAGATTGGTAGATCGCATGGAAGTGAAAATTGATTCCGAAGACCCCTACAATGTGGTAGGCGAGATATTGGTTAAAGGCACCAAAACCATGTTGGGCTACTACAAAAATAAAGAAGCTACCGATGCTGTATTTGATGCCGACGGATGGCTGCATACAGGCGATTTGGGTGTAATTGACCGCGAAAATTTTATTTATATAAAAGGCCGCCGCAAAAACATGATTCTGAGTGCATCCGGTCAGAATATTTATCCCGAAGAAATTGAAGCCCATCTTAACAATACGGAATATGTGCAAGAAAGCCTGGTGCGCGACATGGGCGATGGCAAACTGGAAGCCCTGGTATATCCGGATTACGAACGTGCCGACGCCGAAAATTTAAGCGAAATAGAAATAACAGACCTTATCGAAGGGCTAAAGACCATCGTAAACGCCCAACTGCCTGCATACATGAACCTTTCTAAAGTAACAGTTTTCCCCGAGGAATTCGAAAAAACGCCTAAAAAGAGCATTAAAAAGTACAAGTACCTTAAGTAGGTATATGAACGATACTGTAAAAATAAAGACACTAATTCAACAGACATTTATATTCAATAATTATTTTTAAAATTATGGACAAACAATCATTCAATTTAAATGCTGACTTTTGGGGTGGGTACACAGGAATTTTCATCAAAATTGTTTTTGCAGTTATCTTATTTTATGGATTCATCTTGTTATTAAATTTCTTTCGTGACAAATTCCTTAATAAGGAAAACATTAGCAAAGACCCCAAAATAGTTGATTTGTTGAGTATTTTAAATAAGTTATTTTACCTATCTGGCTTTGGATTTGTAATTGCGAATATATTACAAATCATATTGTCTCAAATCACCAGAAATAGTGGAAATAAAGCGTTAATGAATTTAAAAGGCGATTGGGATTATCTGACTTTTGGTATAATACTGATATTTGCTGGAATAGGTTTTAAAATTGCTAAAGAAGTGATTCTAAAAGAGAATCAAGATTAGTGTTTTGGGTAGTTTGGCAGGGCTGAATAATAAATTTAGTTTTAACGCTATGCTGTGTTTATTAAGTAAGCGCACAATTGACTGAACTACACATATGTTCTTTATTAATGAAGTGAGGGATTTGATACCACAACGGCTTAAAATGCTCTAATCACTAAGCCTTGAATAACTTGCTAATAAGGAGCACTTTATGATATTTGTGGCTTATATGATTCTCATTTTAGATAATAACATTGAAAAGAATGCCAGGGTACAACAGCTTATAAAGTATATATAAAAAAAGCCCGGACGAGTAATGCATCTCGCGTCCGGGCTTTTTTATTCTTCTTTAATTCAAACTACGCTTTACTTTCTTTTATAAACTTGTTTCGTGCCCGCACAGCCACTAAAAACATAACGGGCGACATAATAAGTGTCAGAACCGTTGAGGTGGTCAATCCAAAGATTACAGTCCACGACATGGGCGACCAAAAATCAGCGTTATCGCCGCCAAAATAAATATGTGGGTTTAAATCGGTTAGCAGGCCATAAAAATCGAAGTTAAAACCTATCGCCAGGGGTATCAGTCCGAGCACGGTGGTAATGGCCGTGAGCAACACCGGTCGCAATCTGGTTTTACCCCCTAAAATAATACACTCCACCTCATCCTGCAAGGATAGCCTGCCATTCTCGCCAAGCCCCAATTCCGCCCTCTTTTGCTTACGGATAATATCGATATAATCAATAAGCACAATGCCGTTATTTACCACAATACCGGCCAGGGATACAATGCCCACGCCCGTCATTAGTATTACAAAGTCCATCCTAAAAACACCCAGCCCTAAAAACACACCTATGGTGCTCAGCAGTACTGTTCCAAGAATAATCAAAGGCTTTACGGCAGAGTTAAATTGCGTTATCAGTATCATCGAAATAAGTGCGATGGCCAGCAACAGGGCACCCATCAAAAAGTCGGATGTTTCGTTTTGTTGTTCTTGCTCTCCGGTCATTTTCCATTTATATCCGGCGGGCATTGTATAATCGGCCAGCAGTTCTTTTATACGTGCGTTTATCGCATTGGCATTGTAACCTGCATTAACATTAGAATAAACCGTTATAACTCTGGAATTATCGATGCGGTTTATTTGCTCGTAGGTTGAGGAATATTTGTAATCGGCCACCGACGAAATAGGCACATAATAGGGTATTCCGTCGTGCTCTATTCTTAATTTCAGATTAAGAAGCTGCGAGGTGCTGTTGCGGTATTTTTTATCCAGGCGCACCATTATCTCATACTCATCTTCTTTTTCTTTGTATTTATCCACATTGCTGCCAAAAACGGCTGTGCGTATCGTTCCTGCAATCATTTGGGTAGATAAGCCAAAGCGACGAGCTTTTTCGCGGTCTATTTGTAACACCATTTCGGGTTTGTTGGGGTTGATGTCCATTTGCAACTCCTCAATGCCGGGAATCCTGTCCTCATTTATCACGCGCACCATATCCTGCACAGTGGCAATCAGCCTTTCAAAATCGTTACCCGACACTTCAATATTGATAGGCTTGCCTACCGGAGGTCCGTTATCCTCCTTTTCTACAAAAATTTTAGCTCCCACAAAGCCCACAAACGAATCCGTTATTTCCTTCATTACCTGGGCCGTACTCACGCCATCTCGGTCGATATATTCAACAAACGTAATAGTGGTAAGCGATTTGTTGGGCGATCTGTCGCCCTCGAACATACCACCTTTACCTGCACCTATGGTTATGCCCACCGATTTAATAATATTCTCATACTTATCGATGGTATCGTAAATTTTATCCTCTACTTTATGCGTTATCGAGTCTGTTACCTCCAAATCGGTACCTAAGGGTAGTTCGGCGGTTACGTAAATTGTTTTGGGTTCATTCTCCGGGAAAAAGATGACATTGGGGTTGCTGGCTCCAAAAAATACGATGGACATCACAAACAAAAGAACCGACAAAACGAGCAGCATCACGGAAGTATTATTGCCCAGCGCCTTGCGTAAAGTACGCTCATATTGTGTTTCCATAAAAGGAATACCTTTTTCCTGAAACCAGATGGCAAAAGGTTTTACGGCGAAAATATTAATAAGGGTAATAAGAAATGGGATAAACAAGAGGTTACCCCAAAGTATATTCCCAAATAAATAGCATAACACGCCGATAAAAGCCATTGCCCCCAAAAAAGTGAGTGTACGTTTGCGGTTCCCCTGGGCACGGATATTCTCCACTTTCATAAAAGCAGCTGCAAAAACCGGATTCAATACCAGTGCCACAAATAGCGACGAAGCCAGAACAATGATAAGGGTGATGGGTAAATAACCCATAAAGTCGCCCACAATACCGGGCCAGAACAGTAGCGGTACAAAGGCCGCTAAAGTAGTTGCAGTAGAGGAAATGATGGGGATGGCAATTTCACTCACCCCTCGTTTTACCGCCTCCATCTTACTCATGCCTCCCTCGTGCAGCCGATACACGTTTTCGACCACCACAATGGCATTATCAACCAGCATACCCAGTGCCAGCAGCAAGCCAAACAATATCATGGTATTGATGGTGTAGCCAAATTGCGATAGCAGCCAAAAGGAAATAAACATCGACATGGGAATAGCCAGACCCGAAAACATGGCGTTTCGTATCCCCATAAAAATATAAAGCACCAGAATTACCAGCAGCATACCCATTATAATGCTGTTTTCCAGATTACTAATCTGCTCTTTTATGCTGGTACTTTGGTCGTCGGTAATTACAATCTTAATGTCTTTTGGCAATAAGCCGTCGGCCTGCTTTTGTTCTATAATTTTATATATCTCATCGGTAGCTTCCAACAGGTTTTCGCCACTACGTTTTACAATGGATAATTTAACCACAGGCTGACGGTTCAATACCGAGATTGAGGTTTTTTCCTCAAAGCCATCTACCACTTCGGCCACGTCTTTCAAATATCTGATATGGCCATCCTTGGCGCTTACAATAGTATTCTCAATCTCCTCCATGGTTTTGTAATCGGCCTGGGTGGTGATGGATCGGCGGGTACCATCTACGCGTAGCTCCCCGGCGCCTATGTTTATGTTTTCGGCAATCAGGGCTTGCTCTACATCGTAAAAAGTAAGATCCATGGCCTCCAAACGAAAAGGATCCACATTTATCTGTATCTCTCGTTCATCTACCCCAATAATGTCGGCCTCTCGTACCGAGCGTAGTGCTTCAAACTCATCCTGCAAGTCCTCGGCAAACTTTTTAAGTTCATAGATAGAGTAATCGCCCGAAAGGTTGATATTGAGAATGGGGAACTCATTAAAATCCACATCATCCACAATGGGTTCCTGATCCAAATCGTCGGGGAGCTCAGATTTGGCTTTGTCCACCTGATCCTTAACATCTTGCAAGGCCTGCTTTACCTCCACATCAGTTTCAAATTCAATGGCAATTAAACTGTAATCCTGATACGATGAAGAAGACATTTTTTTAACCCCATTGAGCCCCTTTAGTTCCTTCTCGATAGGACGGGTGATAAGGTTCTCCATGTCGGCAGGGCTGTTACCCGGATGCAGGGTGCGCACCATAATAAAAGGCACCACTATTTCGGGGAAAAGCTCGCGATCCATGCTCTGGTAGGATAAGATACCCGCCACAAACAGAAAGAAAGTAAGGAGATATATGGTGTTTTTATTTTTTAAAGCAACAAACGTGGGTTTAAATTTCCGGTATTCCCTTTCTTCAACCTTTGCCACTTTTTCGTTTTCGTTGGACATAAAAGTATTACTTACGAATTAACAATTTTAATTTCGGTTCCGTTCACAATCTGGTTGTAACCCTGGGTAACAATGGTATCGCCGTCCTTTAATCCTTCGGAGATGATAGACTTATTATCTGTGTTAAAAACAGATTTAACATATTGCTTTTTGGCATAGGTTTTACCCTCTTTTTGTTCTGTTACAAACAAAAACTCCCCGTCAAAATCCTGTTTCACTAAAATGGAAGGTACAATTAATAAGTTATCGGCTGAATAAACTTTTAACTTTACCACCGAAATAAGGTTGGGTTTTATTTTATTACCGGAGTTTTTAAGGTTGATGCGTACCCTAAAGGTTCGGGATATATCGTTAATAACCGTTGATGATCGGAAAATAGTAGCCTGCACGTTTTTATCTAAAGCCGGAAAAAACACCGAGGCAGAGTCGCCATCGTTTATCATACCCACAAAACGTTCGCCCACTTCGGCGTTCACATACACCTCATCTATATTTACCACACGCGCAAAAGGAATACTGGGACCGGCTATTTCTCCTTTACGTTGGAATATCTCGTCCACAATACCATTGATTTGCGATTTAACCGTTGACATGGCTTGCTGCGCCTGTAAGGATTTTAGGTTTTGTTCCTGCGCTTCCATTTCGGCTTTTGCCTGCAGGTATTCAATCTCCGACCCAATGTTACGATCCCATAGCTTTTTACGGCGTTCAAAGGTCGTTACAGCCAGCTGAAGCCCGGCTTTTACCTGCTCAATTTGGCTTTCAATGGCATCGTTATTCAGATGAGCCAACACCTGACCTTTGCTTACCCGTTCTCCCTCCGTAACAACAATGCGGGTTATTTTACCCCCACCTTCAGGGCTGACCATCGTATTTTGGTCGGTTTTTACTTTACCGGTTACCTCAATAAAATGATTGTAGGTTTGGGGCCTTACAATCCGGGTAGTAACATTAACGATGCTTCCGGAGGTTCCGTTTTCCGCTTCTATCTCGTCTTCGAGTGCCGATATTTCCTTCTTTAATTCCAGCAACTCTTTTTTGTGCTCGGCCAGTTTTTCCGTTTTATTTTCTTCGTTGCCACAGCTTGTAGCCAATAAAATAAATACGAAAAAAACAGGTGTTAGTATCAGTTGTTTTGGATAGTTCATAATAAAATTGTTAATATTATAATTGGGCTGTAGCTTTTTGATAGTTCAAGTGCATGTTAAAGTAATTGGTGGCAGCCGACCTAAAGGCGATTATGGCCTCCACCATCGTATTTTCATTCTGCGAAAGTTCAAGGCTCGATGCCAAACCATTTTTAAATTTAAGCAATGCCTTATCGTAAATGCGTGTGGCTATTTCGAGTGCTTCCTCAGCATTGTTATACTGCTCCTTAGCATTGGCCAGGTTGGTTGTGGCAATAAGCCTATCTCTTTCGAGACTTTGCTCCAACATTTTTCTTTCTATATTAAGCTTGGTAAGTCCTAACTTTTTTTGCTTTAATTGTGCCGACCGTTGTCCGCTCGAAAAAATGGGAACACTCAGACTCAAACCTATAACGGCTCCATCAGTGCTAATCAACTCGCTCAGGTCGTCGCCCAGCATGGTGTAATCGTAACTGGCAAAAGCGCTTAATTTGGGTAGAGCGAGTGCTTTCTGGTTTTTAATATCCAGACCTTGTATATCCATTTGGGTAAGTAAGCTGCGGTAATCGATATGGCTAAAAACGTTCTCACCGGGCGAAGGGTTTACCGGAATGCGCGACAGTAATTCGGTAATATTATCACTTACTTTAAGTGGCTTGTCGATATCGTATCCCATCGAAAATTTTAAAATGGCCATGGTAAGCGTTTGTTGTCTTTTGGCTTCGAGGTACAAACGGTTTGATTCGTTTATCATCAGCTTTATCTGATCTACATCGGTGTCTTCCTTCAATCCGTTTTCAAAGTATGCTTTTGTTTCTTCGTAGATTTGCTTATTGGCTTCGAGACTAGTTTTAAAATCGCGGATATTTTCCTGAGCAATTGCGGCCAAAAAATACACCTCGGCCACCGCCTGTTTTATTTCTATGTCGGTTTTTTCCTTTGCATTTTCCGATAAACGTACATACACTTTACTGGCCTTTAAGCCAACCAGATAAGAACCGTCGAATAAAAGCTGATCGGCACGGGCGCTAAGGGTACTGCTGTAATCCGTTCCCATTTTAAAACGCTGCGTCTGTCCACCTATTTGGGCCACTATTTCCTGTATGAGTAAATTTTTATTAAAGGTGCCGTTACCGCTTATTTGTGGCAGACCGATAGCCAGGGTTTCGTTAACCTTTTTACGGGCAATGGCAATGTCGTGCTCGGCATTTATGCTCTGGTAGCCAAACTCGGTAGCATAAGCCATGGCCTGATTTAAAGTAACTTCGAGCGTATCGGACTGGGCGTAATTAAGTGAGCAGAAGCACAGGGATAAGGGCACAAGTAGCCGCTTAATTTTAGTTGTCATATGTTTTTGGTTTATTAATCTTTAAAGGTGTTTTTTATTAAAAAGTTCATTGAATAAACGGCGTCCCTTTTCTGAACAGACTCCATTCATATGATAGATAAAAAATTGGTCGGAATACTTTTTCGATACTAAATCGTCTTCGGTAAATGCCTGTATCTCGGGGTAAAACATCGCAGAAAATAAAGTTATAGATAGTTTGCTGATAAACTCCGTATCTAAATCCTCACGCAAAAGTCCCTGCTTTTGTCCGTCCGAAATAAATTTTTGGGTTGATAGGCCTATAAAATCCGATTTAAAAGCGTGGAAATCGTTATATAGATCCGGATAAAACTTTTTTAAATCGTAGATAAAGCCGGGTTTTAACGCACGGTAGGTTTTGAGATACTTTTTCCGCTGCTCAATTTCTTTCTCAATCACATTTAAATCCGATTTATTGTAATCGTTAATAATGTGCTGCATGGAAGCCTTAATGTTTGCCATGGTTTTTTTCACCAATTCGGTTTTATCGGTATAAATCTGGTACAGTGTTTTTTTTGAAACTCCCAGTTTTCCGGCAATATCGTCCATGCTTACGCTCTTTATGCCATACTGCAAAAAAAGAGGCGTTATTTTATCTATATATGGATCTTTTTCACTCATACCGACAAAAGTAATAAACAAATGTCAGTCGGAAACTATTTATATGCAAAAAGTTTTTAAAGTTTTCTGTAACCGGTAGTTTTTTACCGGTTTTTAATGATATAATTTAAAAGTTTGAACCAATTATTACGGCATATGGCTACAGCCAATTAAAAATGGAAAGAATACGCTAGAATATTATTTGTCAAAGCTTAAGATCGAGCTGAAATTACAAAGTGACCTACCGCATGTGGATATCAATGCTTGCATTGCCTGAGCTTGGTTGTTGCTACGCTATCCAATTCGTCTGTGACAATTGACTATTAATTCAAAAATTGAATATACGAATTGGCTCCGTGCGTATTTGAAAATTTTGTGCGTTTAATCCTGTAATACAAAATGTTACTGGTCTGTTTTATTAATTCAGGTTAGATAAAAAAAGAAGCTTAAAAAAACTTTACCTTATCCATACTGCTATCCTCTAAGCTTAAAATATCGCTCAATAAATTGTTCGCCAATCTACTGGCACCAATCCTGAATAAAGTATTGCTTAGCCATTTCTGCCCCAGCACTTCGTTTACAATCGCATAATAATTTACGGCCTCTATGGTTTCGGCAATTCCGCCGGCTGGTTTAAACCCTATCTTTTTACCTGTTTTGCTGTGATAGGCTTTAATAGCCTTACACATTACATAGGCGGCATCCAGTGTGGCAGCCGTGGGTATTTTTCCGGTGCTGGTTTTAATAAAGTCGGCACCGGCATCCATAGCAATGATGGAAGCGTTCCAAATGAGTTGCGCATCGCCTATGGCACCCGTTTCCAATATTACTTTCAGGTGTGCATCCCCACACGCCTCTTTAAGCTGACGTATCTCCTCATAAACAAACTCGTAGTTACCCTCTAAAAACTCTCCTACCGAAATCACCACATCAATTTCGTTGGCACCATAGCTTACGGCTTTTTTTACTTCTAATACCTTTATATCCAAAAATGTTTGTGAAGAAGGAAAACCTCCGGCAACCACCGCTTTTTGCACCTCGTTTACTTTCAGGTATTGATTTATAATAGGCGCAAACACCGGAAAAACACATACGGCACCAACAGAGGGCATATCGGGGTATTGGGTCTTAAAATCGTTTACTTTTTGTACAAAGGCGGTCACAGATTCAGTCGAATCACTCTCTTTTAGGGTGGTGAGATCAATGCAGCTAAATATGGTTTTGAGCACTTCGACATCTTGTTCCAGATGCTGGCAGGTCGCGGTAATTCGTTCAACCTCAGAACTGAGTTCATCCGTTTTAAAATTCATTTTGTACCCGTCTAATAGGTTTCCTGATTCCATCATCCTTATAATTTTTTATTGTTGATATGTCTGTCTTTGTCTCTTCCGGTTTTTTTGGCCATGTTTTCTATCAGTGCCTGATTCAGGTCCACCCCTGTTTGGTTGGCCAGGCAAATCAATACCCAAAGCACATCGGCCATTTCATCGGCCAGATTGTCGTTTTCGCCGGGCTTAAACGATTGCTCCCCATATTTACGTGCCATCACACGCGCCAGTTCGCCCACCTCTTCACTCAGGATAGCCATGTTGGTGAGCTCGTTAAAATACCGAACCCCATAGGTTTTAATCCATTCATCTACCTTTTGCTGCGCTTCTTTTATCTCCATAATATATTTATTGGGCTAAAATACATTTGTTTTATTGCTTAACCTGAAATATCAATCAATTATTCGGGGGGAAAATTTAAAATTTGTTAATATTGTAATACTGCTGCTTATTGATACCTCGGTATTATTAGTGCAACTATTTAAGAAACGTACGCCAACTAAACACATCAGTTATGAAAAATATCTACCTCCTAATTTTTTTGTTTTTAATGCCGGGCCTAAACCTTAGCAGTCAAACAGATATTGAACAATACTATGCCCCTGCACAGGGCAAAACGGGGACTGAACTGCGCCAGGTGCTCCATGCCATTATAAGCAACAATACCCAATTAACTTATAGCCAGGCCAGGGATAGCCTAAAGGTTAGCGATGAAGACCCCAACAATTCCGAGAATGTGCTTCTGTTGTATTCGGGTTGGTCTTATCCCAAAAATAACTTTGGTCCTGCTGTAACGGAATGGAACCGTGAACATACCTGGGCCAAATCGATGGGCGGTTTTGGCACTGAACCAGGTCCCGGAACCGACATACATCATCTGCGCCCCACAGACGTATCTGTGAACAGCGCACGAGGGAATTTATACTTCGACGATGGAGGTAATCCGTACAGGGACGGCACTCGTTATGGTGGTGGGAGTGGTGCTACGGGCTGTTTTTACGATAGCGACAGCTGGGAGCCCCGCGATGCCGTTAAAGGCGACGTTGCCCGCATGATGTTTTACATGGATGTGCGATACGAAGGAGGCGGTGAAATAGATCTTATATTGGATGAATACTCCTCCTCCACAGGCAGGCACGGTAAACTATCAACCTTATTGCAATGGCACATTGACGACCCGGTAGATCAATGGGAGTTGGATCGCAACGAAAGGGTATTCGTCAGTCAGGGCAACCGCAACCCATTTATCAACCATCCGGAATTTGTGGCCCTGATTTGGGACGGCAGCGGTAACCATGGAGGCAACGATTATACCGAATTGTTCAAGGAAGATTTTGAGACAAGAACATTGGGAAAAATGACCCAGTTCAGTGTTGTTGATGAAGCCTATACCTGGTATGCCGATAGTTATAGCAATAATTGGTTTGCCAAGATGAGTGGTTTTACAGGTTCGGGTAATGTAGCCAACGAAGATTGGCTCATAAACCAAACAGCCGTTAATTTAAATGGATATGAAGATTTATTCTTATCCTTTATTAGTAGTATGAATATTTTTGGTGGTAACACCAGTTTTACAATCCATATTTCATCCGATTATGATGGCACATCCAACCCCAACGGTTTTACATGGACCGATGTTACTTCTCAGGCCACTCTTTCAACAGACAATTATGATAGAGTTCCTTCGGGAGCTATTGATTTAATGCCCTGGGCCAACGAATCGGTGTATGTAGGTTTTAAGTTTGTGAATACAGCCAACGGAAGCAACACCTGGCAAGTGGACGACATAAAGATAATGGGCAAAGCAATCAGCTCATCACTTACAAACAATGCCCTGCATGATGTTTGTCTATATCCCAACCCGGCAAAAAGTAGGTTTTCCGTATTATACGATGGCGCAATGGCTATTGAGCAAGTTCGCATATTTAACCTTTCCGGCTTGTTGCAAAAAACAGTCAGCTCCTATCAGAACAATAGCGCCATTAATTTAAGTGGTGTAGCCAAGGGGGTATACCTTGTGCAAATAAAGGGTAAAGATGGCAGCTGCGTAGTTAAAAAGCTGGTTGTGAATTAGGTAAGTCGCCGGATTGGGAGTAAATAACAAAAAGCACCTAGCTAATTGAAAGTATTGAAACCACGGCATACAATTATGCACAAGGTGTATAATATTAAGTCCTGCGTTAGTGGATACAACGCACGCGATGGATGCAGATTGTAATTAAGCAAAAATGATTCATTTAACAAAGCAAGCAGTGTTGTATCCGGTTCACCCATTATCCTCTGCAAACCATTCGGCATAGGAGTTGGCTGTTTCGTGCAAGCGCAGGTTATGCAGTTTAACGTTTTGGGGTAATCTGCCACTGATACGTTCCGCCATTTCTATCAACATATTTTCGCACGTGGGCTGATAATCGGTAAGAATAAGCCTTTCGCCCATTTGGGGCAAGGCCAGTAAGTCTTTGTGTTCGGCATTTTTATTCAGAACCAGTGCATGATCCAATCTGTCCACCACCTCTTGATTCACTATTTCCTTTAACACACCAAAATCCATTACCATGCCACACTTGGGGCTTTCCCGGTTCGCGTTAGGCTCGCCTATAACGGTCACCCGCAAAATATAGGAGTGCCCATGAAAATGTTTGCATAGGCCATCATAATTCCATAGCGCGTGCGCCATTTCAAATCGAAATTCCTTGGTGAGTCTTATCTTTTTACCCATTTTTAAAATCTAAACATACATTGCAAAAACACTTTAAACCCACTAAGCACAGAAAAGTTTAAGTAAATAATGCATTTATATCCAACTATAAGTTAACAGAACATTTGCTTACACAGTTAACAATAGTCTGTAAGCTATCATGCTTAAGGGAGTAATAGGTGTTTTTCCCATCGCGTTGCGAAACCAATACCCCTTTGTCCTTTAAAATACCTAAATGGTGCGAGGTGGTGGACTGTTCAATATCCAACAAGCGATGTATCTCGGTCACGGTAAGTTTTTTACCGTCCTCAAGGTAGCTTAATATAGCTATGCGCATAGGGTGGGCAATCGCCTTAAGCATGCTGGCGGCACGCTCCAACTGAGCCGCATCTAAATCCTGAATTTTCATTTCCATAACATGTTCTTTCATAGCTGACCTTATATATAAACCGTTGGCAGCAAAATAATAACAAATGCAAATATATAACTATGTTCGGGAACAACCTCAACATATTGATTATATTTATATATTTAGATTCGTTTTTATGTTCTTTATTAAATTTTTTCGCTTATTAACCTGAATTATTCATCTATTAAAAAAAACATAAATAAAGATTTGCGCCAATCCCTAAAAGCAAGTCTTTTTGGTGCTTTTACATCGAATACATATATTTGGTGTTTAATATTCTCCGTGGATGACAAAGACCGAATTCACCTCGCAAAGCTATACTGCGCACGAGCAACATTACAAGGATAACAGCAAGGTATTCCACCGCCTCCAAAATAAAGGAAGCATTGACTATTGGCGGCATGAACGCATGTTCCTCACCTTAATGCCCTTTTTAGGTGATAAAAAAAACAAATGGCTAACCGTGGGTGATGGGGTTGGCACCGATGCCAACTGGCTACAGAGCCAAGGGGTGGATGTTATGGCCAGTGACATTTCAGATATCATTTTAAAACAAGCATTTGAGCTTGGTTATATCAACAATTACAGCAAGCAGAATGCCGAGCAATTAACTTACACCAACAATTCATTTGACTATGTATTTTGCAAGGAAGCTTTTCATCACTTCCCACGTCCGTACATTGCACTTTACGAAATGATACGGGTGGCACAAAAAGCAGTAGTATTAATAGAACCGGAGGATATAGGCATACAAATGCCTTTAATAATATTTGTAAAAAATATTTTAGATCGGTTTTCGCCGCAATGGATAAACCGGATATGGAAAAACCGTTTTTCGTTTGAAGAGGTGGGCAACTACGTATATAAAATTTCGGAACGGGAAATTGAGAAGGTAGCCATGGGCATCAACCTGCCCTGCATTGCTTTTAAGGGCATCAACGATTACTACTCCACTACCGTAGATTTATCACAGCCAAGCTCGAACCGCAAAGTTTTTAACAAGGTTAAGCGAAAAATAAAATTAAAGAATAACTTATGTAGATTAGGCTTAATTCCCTATCAATTAAAAACATGTGTTATTTTTAAATCATCACCAACGGAGGAGGAAAAGATTAAAATGAAAGCACAGGGATATAAGTTTGTTGAGATGGCCATTAATCCGTATTTGAATGAATAAGATGATGGAACTAATATGTTATGCTTATCTTTGTAGCAATTAAAAAAGCTCCTCATGTCCGATACCACCAAGTCCTATCCACTTAATACCTATAGTAAGCGCGAAGAAAAGCTGAACATTATTACACATGCTATAGGAGTTATTTGTGCTGTGCCGGCCTTTATTTTAATGCTGATAAAAATTTGGCCCAGTAATAATGTAAGTCTTGTTTTCTCAGTAACCATATACGGGTTCAGCCTTATTACGCTCTACATCGCCTCCACCTTGTTCCATAAGGCAACCCAAGCCCAACTCCGACATAGACTAAATATATTCGACCATGCAGCTATTTATTTTCTTATAGCCGGAACCTATACACCGTATGCCTTAATAACACTAAATGGAGAAACGGGATGGATTGTAATGGCTGTTATTTGGACGATTGCCCTTATCGGAATTATACTAAAATTTTTTTTTACGGGTAAATACCGTCTCCTTTCTACCATAATGTATGTAGCTATGGGCTGGGTGGTAGTATTTGCCATTAAGCCCTTATATAACAATCTGGATTTTGCTGGCTTTATATGGCTGATGGTCGGCGGTTTAGCCTATACCCTGGGAGCAGTTTTGTATGCCCTTAAAAATATACCTTTTAATCATGCTATTTTTCACGTATTCGTATTAATGGGCAGTGCAAGCCATTTTATATCCATTTATAAATATGTCCTCGTTTAAATAAATTCGTTTTAATACCATGAATAATAACATAGGTTTGGTTTTAGAGGGTGGTGGTTTTCGTGGATTATATACAGCAGGTATCCTGGATTGTATGTTGGCGCACCGGATCGTATTTCCATATACAGTAGCCGTATCCATGGGAGCCAGCAATGCCACCAACTATTTGGCCGAACAAACCAAACGCAACCTCCAGGTGCCCTATACGCTTATCAACGATTCACGCTATCTGAGCTATGCTCGTTTACTTACCAAAGGGGAGCTGTTCGGGATGAACTTTATCTTTAACGAGGTACCCAACACCCTTATCCCTTTCGATTTTAAAACCTTTGTATCTTCGTCCCAGAAGTTGGTTTATGTATGTACCGATTGCCTTACAGGAGAACCCTATTATGTAGACAACAGCAACACGGATGATGCCTTTAAGGCACTGGAAGCCTCTACCAGCTTGCCCTTTGCCTCAAAAATGGTGAAACTGCACAATAGATTATTGTTGGATGGAGGCATAGCAGATCCCATACCCGTTAAAAAAGCTTTGGCCGATGGATGTAAAAAACTGGTGATCATTCTTACCCAGCCCAAAGGATATCGTAAAGCAAGCATCCCGTTTAAAAATCTTGCGAAAGCCAGGTACAGAAGATTCCCCCTACTGACCAAAGCCCTACTTAAGCGCCACTTGCTGTACAATAAGCAGTTAGCTTTAGTGGAGCAGTTGGAGGCACAAGGCAGCGCCTACGTATTTCGTCCGGCACACCAGCTTCCCATCAGCCGAACCGAAAAAAACAAACAAAAATTAAAAGAAACTTTTGACAGCGGTCATCGACATTGTATGGAGACAATGGAGGATTTAATGAAATTTATAGACGATAATCATCTTAAAATCTAAAACATATCATAAAACCTTACTATCCATTGTTCTTTTTTATATCTTTACCCCTTGTTTTGCGATGAAAAGAAGAGATAAACAACATACACAGCGACAGCTCCGTAACTCCTATTTTACAACCGTAATCAGCATTGCGCTGGTACTGTTTTTATTGGGTTCGGTAGGGTATTTAATGCTCAATGCACAACGCCTCTCCAATTACGTAAAAGAAAACATTGGTTTTAACATTGTCATTAAAGATAATGTTAGGGAGGTAGAAGTGCGGAGACTGCAAAAATATCTGGATGCTTCGCGCTACGTAAAATCAACTGAGTACATCGACAAGGAAAGAGCGGCCAGGGAGCTGCAAGCACAATTAGGTGAGGACTTTGTCGATTTTTTGGGTTACAACCCCCTGCTTTCGTCTATTGAGGTTAAACTGTTTGCCGAGTACGCCAACCCCGACAGCATTAAAAACGTGGAAGCCATATTTAGTTCATTTACACAGGTAAAGGAAGTTTTTTATCAAAAAAATCTGGTGCAAAAGGTCAACGAAAATATAAATAAAATAAGCTTGGTACTGCTCATATTTAGCGCTCTGCTACTGCTCATAGCCATTGCACTCATCAACAACACCATCCGTTTGTCGGTGTATGCCAAGCGCTTTTTAATAAACACTATGAAGTTAGTTGGCGCCACCAAAGGGTTTATACGACAGCCTTTTATAACAACAAGTATTTTACATGGATTTGTTGGAGGAGTGGTAGCCAATATAATGCTGGGCGGAAGTATTTACATATTACATAAAGAACTGGGTGGCTTTATCGGCTTCGATAACATTGAGCTCATTGGTATTTTATTTATACTGGTTATTGGGGTAGGTGTATTATTGTCTCTTATCTCTACATTTTTTGCCGTAAATAAATACCTTCGACTAAAAACAGACCAATTATATTTTTAACTTACAACTACTATGTGGAGTAATAAACACGATAAAAAATTTGAGTTTGCCCTGGACAAGCAAAACTACCTGTTGATGGCAATTGGTTTTGGCATTATTATTTTGGGCTTTATTTTAATGATTGGGGGAAGAAGTGAAGATCCCAATGTATTTAACGAGGAGATATACGGTTTTCAGCGTATCACTTTGGCTCCCATGCTGGTTTTGGCTGGTTTCGTTTTCGAAATTTATGCTATCATGAAAAAACCAGGCAAAAAATAAAACCACACCAGTCAAATCTCACCAATCGACTATTTATATCGCCATCCGTAATGATTTGTCAATACGCAATTGGCACCTTTGTTTAATATTTTCATCCTTTTTACAACATGAGTTGGATTGAAGCATTGATTTTGGGTCTTGTTCAAGGCCTTACGGAGTTTTTGCCCGTAAGTAGCAGTGGACATCTCGAAATAGGCAAACATCTGTTGGGTGTAGAAGCCTCCGATAACCTTACCTTTACCGTTGTGGTGCACGGAGCAACCGTACTAAGTACCCTGATCGTTTTCCGCAAAGATATAGCCCGTTTAATTGCGGGCTTGTTTGCCTTTAAATGGAACGATGAAACGCAGTATCTTTTTAAAATAGCCGTCAGCATGCTACCCATAGCTCTTGTGGGCTTATTTTTTAAAGATTACGTTGAAGAACTTTTTAATACCCCCAAAATAATGCTACTTGTTGGGTTTATGCTGCTCATTACCGCAACCTTATTGGGCTTTACTTATTATGCCAAATCAAAAAATAAAGAGGTAACTTTTAAAGATGCATTTATCATCGGGATAGCGCAGACCATTGCTGTAATGCCGGGTATTTCGCGCTCCGGTTCCACCATTGCAGTTGGTTTATTATTAGGCGTAAAAAAAGAAGCTGTAGCACGCTTTTCGTTTTTAATGGTGCTCGTACCTATTTTAGGTGAAAACGTTTTAAGCCTTTTCAAAGATGATTTTTCTGCTTCCGGCTCCATCGGAGCACTGCCCTTGCTTATTGGTTTTGTAGCCGCATTTGTATCGGGTCTGCTGGCATGTAAGGCAATGATTCAACTGGTAAAAAAAGGAAAGCTCATTTACTTTGCCATATACTGTGCCGCAGCAGGATTGATAACAATCATTTTTGCATAAAGGCATTCATCTACAACTAATATTAACAAATAATTGCCGAAAATATATTTCGGGCAATTGCATTGTTTTATAAATACATACCATGGATATTGAAAGTAAAAATACAGCATACGATTTTAAAACAGGCGAAGTTTTATTGTTCGATAAGCCCTATCAATGGACCTCTTTTGACCTGGTAAACAAAGTGCGTAAACTGATATGCAATAACCTTGGTGTTAAAAAAATTAAGGTAGGTCATGCCGGTACGCTGGATCCGTTGGCAACCGGGTTGCTAATTGTATGCACCGGAAAAGCAACCAAAACCATCGATAGTTATCAGGCAGAAGAAAAGGAATATGTGGCCACCTTACACTTGGGGGCTACCACCCCATCCTTTGATTTGGAAACTGAGATAGATGCGCAATATCCCACCGAACACATTACACGCGAACTGGTGGAAAAAACTTTGAAAAATTTTATCGGTGAGCTGGAGCAGATACCCCCCTCCTATTCTGCCGTTAAAATAAAAGGCAAACGCGCTTACGAGTTTGCACGTGAAGGTAAAGACCCCGGCTTAAAAGCAAAGAAGTTAATAATTCGGGAGATAGAACTTCTTCGTTTCCACGACAACCAATTGGAGCTTCGGATTGTTTGCAGTAAAGGAACCTATATACGTGGATTGGCTCGTGATATAGGCGAGGCATTGCAAAGTGGAGCGCACCTAAGTGCTTTAAAAAGAACACGTATTGGTCAATTCATCATAGATAATTGTACAGATATCGAAACTTTTGAAAATAAATTAAAATAATTTGTAACCTTTGCCCAATTCGTACGTATAAGGTGGCTCTTGTGCGTACATCACCGTAAGAAACATAGTAATAAATACATAAATCATATACAGTATGAAGCTATCAAAGTTTAAGTACAACCTCCCTGAAGAATTAATTGCCTTACACCCATCCCCTAACCGCGACGAAGCCAGAATGATGGTTTTAGATAGGAATACGGGTAAGATTGACCATAAAGTCTTTAAAGATTTGGTGGGTTATTTCAACGACCAGGACGTAATGATATTTAACAACACCAAAGTATTCCCGGCACGCCTGCATGGCAACAAGGAAAAAACCGGTGCCGAAATAGAAGTATTTTTGTTACGCGAACTGAACAAAGAACAAAAACTTTGGGATGTACTGGTTGATCCTGCCCGGAAAATAAGAATTGGCAACAAGCTTTATTTTGGTGAGAACGACGAAATGGTAGCCGAGGTAATAGACAACACCACATCGAGAGGACGAACCCTGCGCTTTTTATACGACGGACCCTACGACGAATTTAAGAAAACACTTTTTGGCTTGGGTGAAACACCACTGCCAAAAAATATAAATCGAGAGGTAGTGCCTGAGGATAAAGAACGTTACCAAACCATATTTGCCAAGCACGAAGGTGCCGTTGCCGCACCCACAGCCGGTATGCACTTTAGTCGCGAGCTGATGAAACGGTTGGAAATATTAGGTGTTGACTTTGCCGAAGTAACCCTGCATGTGGGTTTGGGTAATTTCCGATCGGTAGATGTAGAAGACCTGACCAAGCATAAAATGGACTCGGAGCAGATTTTTATTACCAAAGAAGCTTGCAACATTATTAACAAAGGTAAAGAAAATCGCCAGCGAATATGTGCCGTAGGAACCACCGTAATGAGAACCATTGAAAGTTCCGTTTCTACTTATGGCCACGTAAAGCCTTTTGAAGGATGGACCAACAAATTTATCTTTCCACCGTACGACTTTAAAGTAGCCAATAGCATGGTTTCTAACTTACACCTGCCCCTATCTACCTTAATGATGATGACCGCCGCTTTTGCCGGTTACGATCATCTGATGAATGCTTACGAGGTGGCTATCAAAGAAAAATATCGTTTCGGCACCTATGGCGATGCGATGCTGATAATTTAGTTTAGGTATTTAGGCCATTAGGCAGTTAAATCATTAGTGTCAAGTCAGGCGTAACCTGACGGCCCAAGCCTTGCTCTTTCTACCTTGAGCTTCTCAAAAAAAAGGCTCACGTAGCTGAGGCTATGCTTACTTTTTTATTGATTTGCACAAGGCAAGATAAAGCGACGGCTTAACCGACATCCTACACATGACTTGACACTAGGTAATATCCTAAAGCATTGGAGCACTGGAACGGTTCTGTATAAGCAAGCTGCCAATCAGAACCGTTCCCTAAAAAAAGCGACTTAAAGAGCCATTCCATTCAGCCATAGCTTTCAATCCCCTTTTTGTAGGCTTCCAATGCCCTTTTGCGCGCCATGGAATGCTCTACCATAGCTTGAGGATAGGCCACCGTGCCCAATTCCGGAATCCACTTTCGGATATAATTATAATCCGGGTCGAATTTTTTTTGCTGGAGTATGGGATTGAATACCCTAAAATACGGTGCTGCATCGCAGCCCGTGCCGGCAGCCCATTGCCAATTACCCACATTGGACGACAACTCAAAATCCAGTAGCTTTTCGGCAAAATAGGCCTCGCCCCATTGCCAGTCGATAAGCAAATGTTTGCACAGGAAAGATGCGGTAACCATACGCACCCTATTGTGCATATAGCCGGTTTGGTTGAGTTCCCGCATGCCGGCATCCACCATTGGATAGCCTGTAGTTCCATTACACCAACGCGCAAAGTCATCCTCGTTATTGCGCCACTTTATCCAATCGTATTTACTTTTAAAATTACGTCCGGTCGACTGCGGAAAATGATACATTATCTGCATAAAAAACTCGCGCCATATCAACTCCAACAAAAAAGTATGGCTGGCTTGCTTTACCTTAGCCACTATTTCCCTGATACTTACCGTCCCAAACCGAAGGTGCGGCCCCAAATAACTCCCCGCGTCCTTAAAAGGTAAATCGCGCTCACTTGCATAATCTTCTAAATGCTCTATGCTGAAATTTCGGGTTTTCATTTTGCCCCGCTCAAAACCTAATGATTGTAACGAGGGAAATTCATAATTTAAGGGCGCATAATACACGGATTGCTTTTCACCCTGCACCTCATCTATCTCTTCACTTAACTCTTTAAACTGCTTTAACCACTGATTTTTATACGGTGTATAAACAGTATATGGTTTACCATCCTTTTTAAGCACTTCGTCTCTGGCAAATATTACATGATCTTTATACAAGTTAAAGTTTACATCATGGTTTCGGCACAAAAGCATAATCTCCGTGTCGCGTTTTATTGCATACGGTTCATAATCTTCATTGGCATACACTGCGTTTATTTGATACTCCTTAAAAATTGATTCCCATACATGTAGCACTTTGCCTTTGATTATACGTATAGAGCTGTTGTGTTTCTTCAGGCTCTTATTCAGCTCATGCAGCCTATCATAGATAAAAGTAACCCGACTGTCGTTGGGCTCCAGTTTATCAAGAATATCCTCATCAAAAATAAACAGTAGCAGAACGGGTAAATTGTTACTGCCGGCTTTTATTAAAGCTGTATTGTCGTTGAGCCTTAAATCGCGTCGAAGCCAAACGATATTGATGTTGTTTTGTATTTTCATGTATCTTTAGAAATCAAAGGTTTAAATATCCTCAAATTTTAATATCTTTAATGCAGTACAAAATACGGGATGCACATATAATAACAAAATGCCTTAAAAGCTTTTTCATAAAGGTGTAGTAACAATTTTATTAAAAAAAGTTATGATTAAATTTTTGATACCGATAAATTTTGCACCATACACCATTAATGCCGTTAACTATTGCCGGGCATTGGTCAATCGGGTTAAAGGCGAAATTACCTTGCTTTATTGCTACACCAAGGTGGTAGGTGAGAATAGCGAAGCAAGAGTAAACAAAATCAATTCGCGCGAGGATGCCTTAGCGGAGCTACAAAAATTAAAAAAACACATTCTTGACAGCCTACCTGAAAAAGATAACATTAGCGTGAATATGCGCGTTATAGACGGTTATCCGGAAGATGTTATCGTTAAATTCAGCGAAGAATACCGTCCTGATTTAATTGTGATGGGGACCAAAAGCAAAGGGGAAACCATAAAGGAATTGTTAGGAAGCGTGACTTTTGATGTAATTAAAAAAGTAAGCTTTCCGGTAATGGCCGTGCCCAACGATTATAAATTAAATATCGATAAACTTACCAACATACTATTTATAAACGACTTTGAAAATTGCGAATATACTTCCTTGCACAAATTGGTTCGATTGGTAGGTGCTTTCGACACCAAAATCCATAACGTGCAACACTGCCCTCACGGAAAAGACAAAATAGATCCTAAATTAATGAAGGAGTACACGGAGTATATGCATTCGACCTATCGTAACCAAAATATGATTTGCGATTACATTTGTGATGATGATTTAATTGTAAGTACGCAAGAGTATATTGATGCGCATAATATTGATTTAATGGCTATTACACGACGAAAAAGGAACATTATTTCACAAATACTACAGCCCAGTCGTACAAAAAAAATATTGTTCAACGCCGAAATTCCAACCCTGTTTTTTCATCAGTAGTTTTAATCGTGGAATAGCACGTCATGTACAATTACACATCAATCCAGTGCTTTTTTTACGTTTTTTATTCGCATATAGTTCGTGCTAAAAGATTTTTAACTTAAATTTAAGGGTTGTTACTTACAACAACTATCATAGTGGCCAATAAAAACGGCCGAAGGATATTTAATTAAAAATAAATATACCTGAACACTAAAACTTTATATCGATGAAAATAGGAATAGTATCGGCCGGTGGCGACTGCCCCGGAATTAATGCCGCAATTAGAGGGGTTGGTAAAACAGCCATTGTAGAATATGGAATGGAAGTAATAGGAATATCCAATGGTTTCGATGGTTTAATTGATATGAACACACAGGCACTGCCCGAGAGTAAATTGTCCGGTATCCTTACCCTGGGCGGTACTATTTTAGGTACTTCCCGTATGAAGCCCTTTAAACATCAGGAAGGTGATACGGTGGACGACAAACCACAAGTGATAAAAGAAAATTATCATAACCTGGGTCTGGATGCCTTGGTTTGTATTGGAGGCAACGGAACACAACGTACGGCCAACCTATTGGCCAGAGAAGGCCTAAATGTGGTAGGACTGCCAAAGACCATCGATAATGATGTTTGGGGAACCGATGTTACCTTTGGTTTTGATTCGGCCGTACATATTGCCACCGATGCCATCGACAGGCTGCATACCACCGCCAACTCTCACAAACGTGTGATGGTGATAGAAGTAATGGGACATAACGCCGGATGGATTGCCTTGCACTCAGGTGTTGCCGGCGGTGGAGACATTATTTTGCTGCCCGAAATTAAGTTTGACATGAAGGTAGTAGCTAACGCGGTTATGAGCAGAGCCGAAAAAGGCAAACCCTACTCTATTGTGGTGGTGGGAGAAGGAATAAAAACACCTAAAAAGAAAGGTGCTGCAGAATATATTGGTAAACAGATATTGGAGCGTACTGGCCTGGAAACCCGTGAAACTATCCTGGGCTATACCCAACGCGGTGGCACACCTACTGCGGGCGACAGAATTTTAGCCACCCGCCTGGGTGCCTACGCCGCTGAGCTTATCCACAGTAAGCAATTCGGTAATATGGTTTGCTTAACAGATAACAAAATAAGCTCCATTCCACTGGAAGAGGTGGGGGGCAAAACAAAGTTGGTAGAAAAAGACAACCCACTGGTAGAAGAAGCCCGAAATATGGGCGTGTGCTTTGGCGATAAATGCAAATGATAGTTACAAACGATGGGCTGGCCACGGCAACCACCGCCTGCCTCCTGGCATTGCCACACAGCAAAATTTCAGGAGCCCTCGCCGAACGGGCAAACTGCGATAGTTTTTCATATACACAGTTGTCGTAGAAGCTTTTACAAAAAAAACAAGGAAGGTTATTTTCGACGGGTAACAAATGTCAAATTTGAAAATATTATTTTCAACCTGAAATAAATCAAAATATAGCCCATTAAAGCAATGGGCTATATTACCCTTTCAAAATACTCCTGTTCTATCAATGGCTTGCCCATAAAACGTAAAAGCAACTGAGCCGTAGCCAACACATCCTTTTCGCAGTACATCGCTATCCGATCCAAATCCTTTTCGTTATAATATACCCCTGCCACCTGGCTACCATCAATATCGTCCTTGGGCGAGGGAATATTAAATATGGTTGTGAGCAGATTTAAAGAGGTGTAATGCTTGTAATCGCCAAACTTCCACAGATCCAGCGTATCCAAGAATTTTACCTCCCAGGGTTTTTTCCCGGCTATATTTAACGACTGTGGGAGCCGCAAACCGTTAATAAGGATGCGTCGTGCGATGTAAGGAAAGTCAAACTCCCTGGCATTGTGTCCGCACAGGTTGCGTTCGGGATTTCTATCCATAAAATTATCCAGCATGTTGGAAAACTCGTGCAGCAAAACTTTTTCGTCGTGGTTGGCAAAGCTCTTCACCTTAAAGTGCATTTCGCCCTTAACGTAAAAAACCACCCCGGCCGAAATACAAACGATCTTACCAAACTCGGCATAAATACCTGCCCGGTGGTAAATGTCGGCCGGTGTTTCGTCCTCTTTTAAAAAGTAGTCGGCCTTTTTATCCCAAAGCTGTTGAAGTTCAGGCGCCACCTGCTCATAATTTTCGTGTTGTGGTACAGTTTCTATATCAATAAAAAGAATGTTTTCGGGTTTTAAATGATCTAACATGACAGTAGCTTTTAAGGATGTAAATATTTTTCGATGTACTGTTTTAACAGGTTGATGGCCACCACATTGTTGCCCCCTTGCGGCACTATCAGGTTGGCATAACGTTTTGTGGGTTCAATAAACTGCAGATGGCTGGGTTTAACCGTATTTTTGTACCTATCGAGCACCTGCGAAACATTACGCCCCCGTTCAATGATATCGCGCGATATAACCCTGGAAAGACGATCGTCGGCATCGGCATCTACATAAATGCGCAAGTCCATTAGTTCGCGAAGTCCCTGATGACCCAATATCAGGATGCCTTCTACTATCACTACCTCGGTAGGGTACACGCGTATGGTTTCCTCACCGCGGGTACAGCTCACATAGGAATAGGTAGGTAACTCGATAGGGTTTTTATTTTTTAGTGTTTTAAGATGTGCAACAAGCAGCTCAAATTCCAGGCTATCCGGATGGTCAAAATTAATTTTTTGCCTTTCCTCCAAAGGTATGTGGCTGCTGTCGCGGTAATAGGAATCCTGAGGCAATACCGTTACCTCACCATTGGGCAATTGTTCAATTATTTTCCGCACCACCGTCGTCTTACCTGATCCGGTGCCACCTGCAATACCGATTATCAGCATATATTTATGTATTGTTTTTATCTTTGTAAACGAATATAAACTTAAATAAAAAAAACGATGATTAAGCACCTTGTCCTGTTCAAACTAAAAGCATTTGCAACAGAAGCCGCAAAAACCGCAAAACTGAATGAGATAAAAAAAAGCCTGGAAGCTTTACCTGCCACCATAAAAGTAATAAAATCCCTTGAAGTGGGTATAAATGTAAACCCCGACGAAGATTACGACATTGCATTAAGTGTAGAAGTGGAAACAATGGACGATTTGGAAATATATGCCAAGCATCCGGACCATGTGGCATGTGGAGCCATACTGCGCGCTGTTATGCAAAGCCGTGCATGTGTAGATTATTTGATTTAAACCGCATATTTTGTGCAAAATATAGTTCCGTAGCATAGCCTTGTCGCAAAAAAATAATGTAAATTGTAAGGCTTAAACCGGCATCATGACAAAAAAGATAGTTCCCGAAAAGTGGATACAAACCAAAGTAGCCGTAGGTTTTGTTATAATTGTGGCCATTACAGTGGTTATATTTACAATTACCTACTTTTCGGTGATGTCTGTTATTCAGGTTCAGAACGAAGAATTTGGTCACGAGCACGAGTTTACCTACCTCAACCAACTGGTTTTTGAAATTATTGAAACCGAAGGATTGAGTCGCGTTTACGGTATTACCGGCAAAAAAGAATACTACGAGCAATATATGCAGCACCACGATTCGGTACTTGCCGTGATGAACTACCTTAACCTGCTTTTCCCCGATAAAATTTCGCAAGATGGAATCCGGGAAATCAAAAGCCTTTATCTTCAAAAAAAGGAGCTGATGGATCGTTTATCGCAAATTAATATTATGCGTCTGAATGCTGAATCGGCCAAAACCATACTGGCAGCCATACCCGACTCTGTAAACTACGAGATAAAGCAATACACCTATTCGAGTTTGCAGGTAGATACATCCCGAGCCAACGTTGTTTTGGAAGATACTGTGTTGTTTCTCCAAAAACCTGAGGAAGAAAAAAGAGGTTTTTTTAAGCGTATGGGCGATCTTTTCGGTTCGGGTAAAAAGAAAAATGAGCCACCGGTGGAACTGGAAACCGTACTAAACCGAAAGGTAGATTCCACCGTAATGACTGAACTTAGGCCCAACGAAAATATAGAAGAAATAAAAACACGTATTGAGCAGGTCGAACAACAAGAGCAGCGTTTGAATGTTAAAGTACAAAAGCACGAAAATGACATTATACAGCTGGATCGTCTACTAACCGATCAAATTAAAACGATCATCACTAACCTGCACAATATTACCATTAACCGTAACGAACGCAAGCGACAAGAGCTGGAGGCACTGCGAAGCGACATGATAGATAGGATTTTGCTGCTGGTGGCAACGGCGGTGGCTTTAATGTTATTTTTTATTTTATGGATAAGTAGGGATATTTCGAAAAGCATGCGCCTTAAAAGTGATATTATCCGTGCCAAAGATAGGGTAGATAGGCTGTTAAAGGTGAAAGAGCAGTTTGTGGCACAGATGAGCCACGAAATAAGAACACCACTGACATCCATTATCGGTTTTTCGGAACAATTGTCGGACATGCTTCAAAACCACAACGACGAGCTGGCCGTATCCGAAAAGATTTTGCTGTCGGCAGAGCATTTAAACGGGCTAATAAACAACGTGCTCGATTCCTCCATGTTGGAGTCGGGTAATATTGCTTTTTATAAAGATAGAGTGGATGCTAAACTGTTAATGGAGGAGGTTTATCAACTGTTTGAACTTAAAGCAAAAAAAGCCGCTTTGGCATTTTCGTACACGGTTGACCCTAAGTTGCAGTTTTTTGAATCGGATACATTGCGCTTAAAACAGGTGCTTATCAACTTAATAGGTAACGCACTCAAATTTACGCAAGAAGGCTCCATGGATTTTGCCGTACAAATAAAAAACAGCCAACTGTTGTTTAGTGTAAAGGATACAGGTATCGGTATCCCCCGCGAAAAACAGAAAACAGTTTTTAAAATGTTTAATCAAATTAACCTGAGCTTGTCGCGTAAATATTCAGGCACAGGGTTGGGGCTTTTTATCAGTCGGCAAATTATCGAAGCGATGGGGGGTAATATTTACCTTGAGAGCAAACCAGGCGAAGGAAGCACCTTTTATTTTGAGATACCCTATAAAAAATGTGAGCCTGCTTTTATAAACCCTAAACAGCAGGTAGGCTACATTTTTAAAGACAAAAATATAATGGCCGTTGACGACGACGAGATGATTTGTCAGCTGATTGATGGTATTTTACATGATAAAGTGTTGCGTTTAGACGTATTGTCCTCGCCAGAATCGGCCATACAAGCTATTAAGCAAAGTGCCTACGATTTGTTTATGATAGATTTGCATATGCCAAAAGTAGATGGACTGCAATTACTTAAAATTATACGCGAAGATAAAAAGTTAGCTACTCCGGTATTGTTTTTAACTGCCGACCTGGTTAACTCTGATTTAAAGGAAGCCCATAAGCAAGAAAACACATGGGTAATGGGCAAACCGTTTACCCAGAAGCAAATTTTAGAAAAGCTGGCAAGTATTTTTAATATTGATATCCTATCGGAAGAACCCACAGAGATGGAAAACACAAATGAAGAACCCAAGGCATCTGGCAAGTTATTTTGCCTGGAAGGGATTAAGTCCTTTACAGGAAACGACACCGATTTTTTAAATTCGGTGATAACTACCTTTATCAACAATACGGATTCCGGCCTAAAGGACATAAGGGAAGCCCTTAAATCCGAAAGCAATTTCCATCTTATTATTTCGGAGCGAGCCCACAAGCTGCTTACCGGATTTCGCCAATTTAAGATAAACCACGGTATTGAAATGCTGGTTGAGCTGGAGAATGCAAAAGATAAAAAAGCCAGCATTAAAGAGCTTAAAACTACCGCAAACAAGCTGATGGAATACTGGGAAGGCATAAGAACGGAAATAATGAGGGTATCGGCCGAATAGTTATACATGGAGGATTTAAACCCACCGCAATGGAAATAAAAAACCAAAAGAATGAATACGGCTATACCCCGGCCCATTATCAATCGCTATAACAGGCCAAACGGTAGAGAATAAGGTGCTGGTAATTTCTGACTTCCGTACGATTACGGATTTTTACTTACCAGAGAGTTCTTCGGATACATCTAGGCATCAATGCCATACTTATATATTTTGTTGTACAGCGTTTTTCGATCAATGCCAAGTATCCGGGCTGTTTTGGCTTTGTTGTACTTATTTTGTTCCAATATTTCAATGATGGTATCTTTTTCTGATTTTTCTTTAACATCGCGTAATTGAACAGGTGCCTGAGGAATTTTGGAAGGCATTTGTATTTCGGGTGGTAACTCGGCAAGGGTTATAGTATCGCCTTTGGCCAGCAATACGGCCCGGCGTATCACATTGCGTAACTCGCGTAAATTACCGGGCCACTCGTAGCTAAAAAATATATCTTCCACCTCGCTGCTCAAAAAAATATGCTCCTTTTTAAACTCCCGGGTAGCCAATTGTAAAAACCTTTTGCTGTAAAGCGGTATGTCCTCCTTACGTTCGCGCAAGGGCAGTATGTTAATGGAAAACTCGTTGAGCCTGTGGTACAGGTCTTCGCGAAACTTTCCACTTAAGGAGGAGCTGCGTAAATCTTCGTTGGTGGCCGCAATAATTCTACAGTTGATGGCATATTCCTCATTACTGCCCATACGGCGCCCTTTCCGTTCTTGAATGGCTCGAAGCAATTTCACCTGCACATCATAGCTCAGGTTACCTATTTCGTCCAAAAAAATGGTACCGTCTTTTACAGCTTCAAAATGCCCTTCTTTGTCGTCCATTGCACCGGTGAACGATCCTTTACGATGGCCAAAAAGCTCGCTGCCGGCAATATCGGTGTGTAAAGCACCACAATCGACAGCAACAAAGGGCATGGCACTTCTGTTACTTAATTCGTGAATGCGTTGCGCTACAAATTCCTTACCTACCCCACTTTCGCCCAAAACCAATACCGAGAGGTCGGTGGTGGCTATTAGTTCTACCTGCTGATCCACCTGTTCGGCAAATCGGCTTATGCCTTTTATATAATTGCTACGCGCTACCGGAGGCTTAGGTGTATCGCTTACCTTATTTGTTTTTTCGATACCCCGATTAATCACGTGCAGCAGTTCATCGGGGTTCACGGGCTTGGTAATATATTCAAAAGCCCCCAGTTTTATGGCACTAACAGCCACCCGTATATCGGAGTACGCTGTAATTAAAACCACAGGTGTTTTTTGATGGTGCTTTTTTATTACGGGAATCAAATCTAAGCCGGTACCACTATCTAACCGATAATCAGTTAAAACCAGATCGAACTTTGTTTTTCTTACACTATGTAGCGCGTTGTTAAAACTGCTGACAAAAACAGTATCAAAGCCTTTTCGTTTTAAAAAGCCTTCTATCATCAACCCAAAGGAAGTGTCGTCGTCTATAATCAGTATCTTAGCCATTCGCATAAATTACAAAAGCTCTTATAAATAAAAAAATTTCTTTGTGATGATAACGAAAATTCCTTGACATTGTTTTTTAAAACAACACAATGCTCAATAAAAAAAGGCATAAAAAAAAGCGAATCAACGTTTTGATCCGCTTTTTAGCCTAGAACTACATTTAACTATATATGGTAACAATAGTCTAGAGTTAGGGGTATCGTAATGTTGTGTGTTGTGTGTGTTGTATTGATTGATACCGGTACCCGCCGTAATGCAAAAAATATTTTATCTCATATCTTCATAAATAGTAACGCTATGCTCCCCGGCGTATGGTGTGGTAACATCTGCAAGGCTTGCTGTTTTAAGCAGCACCAATCCTATTACCAATACCAAGGAGGTAATTACTATTGCGGCAAATCTATTTATGAACGATTGATCCATCCTAAATCCTGTTTTAATTACTTGTTGTTGGATAAGTTAATAGTGAAAACTATGCCATGTTAGTATACAACAACATCATACAACACGCATCATCCACATAGCCAAGTATTTAACTTTTTTCACATGGTTTTTGTATTTGCTAATAAGATACAGGCCAGGTATAAAGTGTAGTAATTTCTCTACACTTTGTGTCCCCACTATGGGGAGGTTTTATTAAAATGTGTGGGGATAGACGGAAGATTTAATTTACGCTGGGGCGGTTTTTTTGCTTATCCTTTCATTTTTTCGGGGTCTTGCCTTGAGTCAACAATATCTGTGATGTAAATATATTCTTCGATAACCCGGTAGATTATTTTATAATGACTTACAATTAAACGATGATGTACATTATTTACCTGTTAAAAAATTCCCTACATGATTCATTTTATCGTGGAAGAGGATTCTGAAACAGTTGTGGTTCTGGGTGTGATTAACACTTACCTGAACCCTGAAAAATGGGAAGAGCGAAAGTAAAATGTACATAAACATCAAGCGCCACACTTTTTACGATGTGCCGCTTGTTGTTTTTATGCTCTTGCTGCTTATTGCACAGCCCGCTCCGCCTTAGCGGAGGTTTACAAAACCGCGCTAACAGCCGTGGTGTTTTATTTACATATCCGTGTCCACCTTCGGGGAGATTCAGGTAATTGTAGGTTAACTTTCCTTCTTTGGCCGGGTCGTACGTCATGTTGCCATTGGCATCGTAATTATATGTTCCTGGTCTTTCAACGTAATCGGCCATGCCCGGCATATCGCCGCTGGGGTGGGTTACTTTTTGCAGACGGTGATTTTTGTTGTTGTTTTGGTAGGTGTGGAACGTATGAAATTATTGAAGATAAAGGATTGATTGAGCAGGTTAAGTTAATACAAGAGTTGGACGAGAAAATAAGGACACCGTTTTTAATATTTTTGGGGAGTGTAAACTGAACTCTGTCCGATGTTTATTTTACGTTTTCAAATTAACTCATATTTTTTCGTTGAACCAATTTCTAAAAGCTTATTCAGGTAGCGATCAGGTTCTGTCAAGGGTGGCTGAGGCACGAAGCCATTTATATACCCTTGACGGGTTTTGAGAGCGACTTATCTTCGCTTTTAGTTATTGGTGCTATAGTTTAAGCTTTACTCTATCTTCGAACTTGATGGCCAACTGCTGAATTATCAAGCCCCAATTTTGGGTTTTAGACCATTTCTTTTCAATCTTTTTAGTGCTTAGGTACACAAGCTTCAAAACAGCCATCTCATTGGCAAATGCCCCTTTTGTTTTGGTGACTTTCCTAACCTGGCGGTGGTAAGCCTCGATAGGGTTTGTCGTGTAAATCAGCTTCCTGATAGGTGCCGTATATTGGAAGTAGGTGGACAGTTTGCTCCAATTGTTCTGCCAGGAAGCTATAACCACAGGATATTTCGATTGCCATTTTTCTGCCAGTTTTTCAAGTTCTATCTTTGCTTTCTCCTTAGTGTCTGCTTTATACACCAACTTCAGTTCTCTTAAAAACTCTTTCTGCTCTTTTGAGGCTATATACTTCAACGAATTCCGTATCTGATGGACAATGCAGCTTTGGACCTCTGTTCGAGGGAAAACGCTCTGTATGGCTTCGGCAAAGCCTTTTAGGTTGTCGATACTGGCGATTAGAATGTCTTCCACGCCCCGGTTATTTAAATCGGTTAAGACTTGAAGCCAGAAATTAGCACCCTCGCTTTCTGAAAAGTAAACCCCGAGTATTTGTTTTTGCCCGTTAGTATCAATGCCCAATATGTTGTTGTACAAAGCCTTGGTGGTTACCTTACCGTTCTCTTTGACCTTAATGTGCATGGCATCCAGCCATACAATGGTGTATACGGCCTCAAGAGGGCGGCTCTGCCATTCCTTTACATCAGGTATAATTTTATCCGTTATTTGGGTTAAAACCGTATGGGAGATATCAGTGTCATACATTTCTTTGATATGCTCCGAAATACTACGATAACTCATTCCTAATCCATACAGGCCAATTATCTTTTGCTCAAGGCTGTCCGCTAAAATAGTCTGGCGTTTCTTCACCAACTCCGGTTCAAAGCTACTGTGCCTGTCCTGAGGGGTTTCAATATCGAAGCTACCGGCAGAACTCTTGATGGTCTTCTTGCCTTTCCCGTTACGCTTGTTGCCTGACACCCGTTGATGCTCGTCAAGGTGAGCTTCCATTTCTGCCTCCAAGGCTTTTTCTATGAAGTTTTTTAACAGCGGTGCAAAGGCTCCATCTTTTCCAAATAACGACTGACCACTCTTGAACTGTTCCAGAGCCTTCTGCTCCATTCCTTCTAAATCTATTTTTTCCATGTCGCAAATTTAAGATTTAGACAGAGTTTAATTTACAGACTCGAGGATGGAATCGATGCAATTTAGCTGCACATAATCTTTTCTTTTCGGCGGATTTAGTAGGAGTTCTCTATTCGCAATCCACCCAACTCATTCGTTATAAAAACAACACTCACCAAGCCATCAAATCCGTTTTTTGTTATTTTTGCTTTATGTATATCGACAGCCATACACACTCCTCAACATCCGATGCTGATATTTCGGTGCTTAATTGCTATCCAAATGCTAATTTAAGTAACGTGAATCATTCCCGTTTACTTTCGTGCGGAATACATCCCTGGCATATAGAGTCAAGCAAAATACAGCATAATTTAGAGAGGATAGAACAACTTTGCCAGCAGCAAAAGATTGCAGCCATTGGGGAGTGTGGATTAGATACAAACACAGCCGATATAGATATGCAAAAACGCGTTTTTAAGCAACAGATAGCCTTATCGGAACAATACGGACTGCCTTTGATTATTCACTCGGTTAAAACACATCATCACATACTAGCATTAAAAAAACAGTTAAGGCCAAGGCAAAGGTGGATTATTCATGGATTCCATGGTGCTGTTCAAACGGCCGAACAGTTGACGGGGAAAGATATTTTTATTTCTTTTGGGAAAAATTTATTAACTCATCCGGATAAGCTTAAAAAAATATTAAGCCAGATTGACTTAAGCTTTGTGTTACTCGAAACAGACGATGAACCTATCGGGATAAAAAAAATATATGCACAAGCGGCCAAGCTATTGGATATAGAATTAGATGTTTTAAAGAAAAAAATAGAAGTAAATTTTAAACGGGTTTTTGGATAGATGGATTGGTTAGAAAGAACAGAGCTGCTTCTGGGCAAGGCACAACTTGAGGAGTTAAAATATAAAAAAGTTTTGGTGGTAGGTTTGGGTGGTGTAGGCTCCTATGCCGCCGAACAAATAGCACGAGCCGGTATTGGCAAAATGACTATTGTGGATGGCGATACAGTGAACAACAGCAACCGGAACCGTCAGTTGCCAGCACTTTACAGCACCTTGGGTCAACTAAAAGCTGAGGTGGTGAAAATGAGACTTTTAGACATTAACCCCCAACTGCAATTGACGACTATTGCTCAGTTTATAGATGAAAATGCCTTTAGCGATTTGCTAGCAGAAGGTTTTGATTATGTGTTGGATGCCATCGACACATTGTCGCCCAAAGTAGCGCTTATTTGTGAAGCCTTAGAGCGAGATATCCCTATTATTTCGTCGATGGGGGCAGGTGGTAAGTTTGACCCTTCAAAGATAGCCTTCACGGATATCTCCAACACAAAGTATTGTAACCTGGCTCGTATGGTGCGCAAACGACTGTATCAACACGGCATACGCAAGGGGGTACCCGTTATTTACTCCTCAGAAATTGTACCCAGGGAATATATTGTAAAAACGGAAGGAGAGCGTAACAAAAAAACAACGGTAGGAACCATTTCGTTTATGCCGGCTCTTTTTGGCTGTTGGGCTGCCAGTAAGGTAATCAGGGATTTAACGGGGAGGTAATTATTCATCTACTCCATCTCGTCGGAATAAATAGCTATTGGCAATGGTCGCAGGTTGTATTGATTGGCCATCACTTCGCCGTAGGCACCAGCCGATCGAATAGCTATTAAATCGCCCCTGACCGTCGCGGGCAAGCTTACCGCCTTACCAAAACAATCCGACGATTCGCAGATAGGCCCTACCACATCGTATTTATTCTCTTCGTGTTCTGAAGTCAGGTTCTCGATTTTATGGTAAGCCTGGTACAGGGCAGGGCGTATCAAGTCGCTCATACCCGCATCAATAATGGCAAAATCGGTATTTATACCTTCTTTAACGTAGAGCACTTTACTCATTAAGGTTCCGCATTGCCCCACTACCGATCGGCCCAACTCAAAGTGTACTTCTTGTCCCTTCTTCAACTCCAAAAAGTCATCAAATATTTTAAAGAAAGCTTCAAAATCAGGCATCGGATTTTCATCCGGATTTTCGTAATCGATACCCAGTCCGCCCCCTACATTTATAATGGTAGGGATGTTGCGTCGTTTTACAAAAAGCTCTTGTAGTTCGTTAATACGGGTACAAAGCATTTTGTACGAATCCAGATCGTTTATTTGCGAACCGATATGAAAATGAATACCCACAAACTTAATGTTGTCAAGCTGTTTTACTTTATCCAACACCTTTTCCAGATCCCATAGGTAAATACCAAATTTATTTTCTTCGAGTCCCGTAGTGATGTATTTGTGTGTATTGGCTTTTACGTTTGGGTTGATACGTAGTGCCACGCGTGCCGTTTTCTTCATCCTTGCCGCTATTTCGTCAATTACCTCCAGTTCGGGGATACTCTCCACGTTAAAGCAGGCAATATCGTTTTCCAGGCCGGTAATAATTTCTTTATCTGCTTTGCCCACTCCGGCAAAAACAACCTTGCTATTGGGGAAACCGGCGGCCAGCGAGGCCGACACTTCGTTACCACTCACACAATCGGCGCCAAAACCAAAGGCATTTACACGTTCCAAAATACGTTTGTTGGCATTGGCCTTTACAGCATAATGGATATGGTAATCGTACTTGTCCGCTTCTTGCTTGATTACTTTTAAGGTATTATCCAACAAGCGCATGTTATAATAGTAAAAAGGCGTTTCCACCTTATTTAATTTTTCAATAGGAAATGTATTGTACATGTACACAAATAAATTAAAACAGGTGCTTACTCAGAAGGTTAAGGGCTTCTTTTTTATACTTTTCACTAATTAACAACGACACATTTTGGTTGCTTCCGCCGTACGAAATCATCCGTATAGGTATATCCTTAAGTGCACCCAATATTTTACTGGCATAGCCCGCGTTATCGGCTACCAAATCGCCCACCACGCATATAATAACCTGCTTGGTATCCACCTCCACCAGGCCAAATTTTTTAAGATCGTCCACAATGTTGTTTAAATGGCGGCTATCGTCTATTGTTACGGATACCCCCACCTCTGAAGTGGTAATCATGTCAATGGGTGTTTTGTAGGTCTCAAATATTTCAAATACCTTACGCAAAAAACCATAGGCCAATAACATACGTCCCGACTTTATTTTAATGGCCGTGATATTGTCTTTGGCCGCAACGGCCTCAATTTTATTTTTTTCCTGATAGTGTGAAATTAAAGTGCCCGGCGCATCCGGTTTCATGGTGTTTAACAGCCTTACCGGGATATTAGCCAGTTTAGCGGGTAAAACGCTGGTTGGGTGCAGTATTTTAGCACCAAAGTAAGCCAGCTCGGCTGCCTCGTCGAAGGATAGCTTGGCAATAGAACGGGTGTTTTCAACAAAACGCGGATCGTTATTGTGCATCCCGTCAATATCGGTCCATATTTGTATTTCGGTGGCACCAATGGCGGCACCTATAAGGCTGGCGGTATAGTCACTGCCACCGCGCTGTAAATTGTCTACTTCGCCAAAGGCATTACGGCAAATATAGCCCTGCACCACATAAATAGCATAGTCCGAATTTTGCTTAAATGCTTTGCTACAGTTATCTTTTATATAATCCAGGTCGGGTTCGTTCTGTTTATTTATGCGCATAAAATCCAGTGCGTTAAATAGCACAGAATTCTCTCCTTTTTCGGCTAAAAAATAATGAAACATAGCGGTGGAAATCAGCTCGCCTTGTGCAAGAATAGCTTTCTCCTCATAGGCCGTAAACATATCGATGGTAAAAGAGCGTATATAGTTAAAATGAGATTCAATAAGCTCCCTGCCCTTTCTCCTGAACTCATCTGAACTGTAGAGAGCCTCAATCTCCTGATTGTATTTATGCTCTAAACGGTTAATGAGCGCATTGGCTCCCTCGTTATCCTTTTTATACAGGCAGTTGGCAATATCCACCAAACAATTGGTGGTACCCGACATGGCCGACAACACAACAATATTTTGCTCACCATTGCATACCAGGTTGGCTACTTCTTTTATTCTGGCGGCCGTACCCACCGAGGTACCGCCAAATTTTAATACTTTCATCGTAATGTTAAATATCAGAGACCCTCAATAATAGCATACTACAATTAAACAGCCCAATTTATAGCAGACAAAATTAAAACATTCTTTTTAAAATATGATAGAAGTTGTGTTTTACAACAAAAAAAGCCCGATGTGTTAAATCGGGCTATAGAATAGGAACTATGTGATTTATTTTTGATTAACGTACACCTCCAATAATTTCACCTCACCTTTGGGTTCAATAGTAACCGTATCAATAGCTGCCGGAATCAGTATGGTTTCGCCTTTTGCTATCGTTTCCTTTTCTGCATTTCCACAAGTTATTGTAGCGCTTCCGCCTACACACATATACACCACAAACGAGTTAAGCACATAAACATCGCGTACATATGTTTTATTCAGATCGAGTATATTGGTTTCAAAGAATTGGCAAGTGGCCAGGTTTACGGCTTTATTTTTATCTTCGGGGTAGCTTACTTTTTCGTTGGTGTCCTTGTAATCAATGGCATCAAGAGCCAGGTCGGTATGCAGCTCGCGCGTGTTTCCGGCGCTATCCGTACGGTCGTAATCGTAAATACGGTAGGTAACATCTGAAGTCTGCTGAATCTCGGCCAACAGTACACCCGCTCCAATGGCATGCACATCCCCTGCAGGGATAAAGAAGGTATCGCCCTCAGCTACCTGGTGCGATTTTAACAAGGACATGATTTTTCCATTGTTCAGTGCCTCCAGATATTCCTCCTTATTGGTTTCTTTTACAAAACCGGAAATAAGCTGACTATTGGGTTCGGCTTGCAACACATACCACATCTCGGTTTTGCCATAGGCATTGTGGCGTTCTTTCGAAAGGGCATCGTCGGGATGTACCTGAATAGAAAGGTGATCGTTGGCATCAATAAATTTAAACAAAAGCGGAAACTCGTTACCAAAGCGCTTGTAAACCGGTTCGCCAACTAATTCGTCCATATATATTTCAATAATTTCTTGCAGGCTGTTACCGGCCAAAAAACCATTTGCTACAACAGATACATCTCCCTCTACGCCCGACAACTCCCAGGATTCACCTATATTATTCAGCTCGCTTTTTTTATTCAATACATTTTTAAGCTTCTCGCCACCCCATATTTTATCTTTTAATATGGGTGTAAATTTTATTGGATACAATGGTGTACTCATAATTTCGCATATAAATTAAAAACTACAAATTAACAAAAAAATATCGTATTTGCGTAGCTTACATAGTGTAAGTACATTTGTGGCAACAAATGATATAAAGTACCATGAGGATAGCCATTTTTGGGAAACAGTTTTCCGTATCTTTTAGAAGCAGCTGCAGCAACCTGTTCAGGAAATTGAATCAGCACGATACAGAAATCATCATCTACAAGCCATTTTACGATTACTTAATGGGGCATATTGACGTTAAACCCCAGGTGAATGGTTTTTTTGAATCGTCGGAAGAGCTGGTAGATATTGACCTTTTCATTAGTATCGGAGGCGATGGCACCATGTTAAAAGCGGTAACTTTTGTGCGCGACTCCGGCATACCCATTGTAGGCATCAACAGCGGCAGACTGGGTTTTTTGGCCGATATAGCTAAAGAATCCATCGACAGTGCCATCGACAGTATCTTTAAAGGCGATTACACCTATAGCTCCCTTGATCTGCTTCAAGTAAATACACCCAACAATCCGTTTGGTGATATGAATTTTGCACTCAACGAACTGGCGGTGCATAGGCGCGATACAGCTTCGATGATTAGCATACATACTTACATCGATAACGAGTTTTTAAACTCCTATTTTGCCGACGGACTTATTGTGGCCACAGCGGTGGGTTCTACCGCCTACTCGCTCAGTGTGGGTGGACCAATAATTCATCCCAAATCAAAAAGTTTGATTATCAGTCCGATTTCGTCCCACAATCTTACGGTACGCCCTATAGTGGTCCCTAACGATATGAATATAACACTAAAGGTGGAAGGAAGGGCTGACAAGTTTCTGGTCACCCTCGATTCGCGCAGTCGTATTGTTGATCAGGGCTATGAACTTAACATACGTAAAGCCGATTTTTGTGTCAACGTAATTGATCTGCCGGGCATCAATTTTAACTCTACCCTCCGCAACAAGCTAATGTGGGGTGCCGATAAACGCAATTATTAGCTTTTTTTCCAAAGGGCCAGCTGGAGTAAATAATTTATTAAGGGCAAAAAATCGGTAGGCACGGTGTTATCGGAAAAGCTAAACTGCTTTTCTACCGTGTCGCATTTAACACGAATTAAATAGTCAAACTGATCGCGAATAGCACTATTTTCATTTTTAATATTTTTCAGGTTGCAGATATCTGATTCTACCATTAGCTTGTCCAGTCTATCCCTATCCTTTTTGGCCAACTCAACACTGGATACCTGAACACTTAAAGGTATTCCGGTGAAACCTCCGCTGCGTTCGAAAAATATTGTATAAGGCTGGTTCATCATTGTAAATTTTTTTTGTGATTCGTTAATTAAGTCTCTATTGGGTAATGCTTGTTGTTACGTACGGTTATTTTATTGCCATTCTAATCGCCAAATATCCTTGTACCACAACCTTTGCGTTCTTCTAATTTTATAGGTAAGCCCACTTCTTCCCATGCCTCTTTTACGGCTTTTTGTTCCATGCTGTCTTCGCCGTACAATTGCACCGCCACTTCGTAGGTCATGTTTGCGGCATGTTCAAAGTTAGCATCCGCTGTCAATTTATCTTTTAAAGTATTGTACCATATGAGGCCGGCTTTTTCCCAGGCATAGCCCCCCATTTTTGTTGCCGCAAGATAAAAGGCTTTGTTGGGTATGCCCGAATTGATATGTACCCCACCCCTATCGCGTGTGGTTACCACAAAGTCGTTCATGTGTCCTGGTTGCGGGTCTTTGCCTATCACGGGATCGTTATAGGCAGTACCCGGGTTTTTCATGGAACGTATGCCTACACCATTTACATTAGCTGTAAAAAGTCCCTCACCAATAATCCAATCCGCTTCATTGGCTTTTTGATTGTTAAGGCGTTGCTTTACCAAGGATCCAAATACATCCGAAAAGGATTCGTTCAGTGCACCCGCTTGATCCTTGTAAACCAAATTGGCTTCGTATTGAGTTACACCATGTGTTAATTCATGTCCAATAATATCTATGGCTATTGTAAAGCGGTTAAACAATCTATCGGCCTCGGGTAAATCTTCATCACCCTCGCCATACACCATTTGTGCTCCGTTCCAGAAAGCATTATCGTAGCCCTTTAAATAGCGTACCGTTGATATTAAATCCATTCCTTTATCGTCGATAGACGTACGGCCATACACCAGCTCGTACAAATCGTAAGTATGCCCTGCACCTTCGTAGGCCTCATCCACCTGTGCATCCCCTGTTGTGGAATCTCCTTCTTTTCGGGCCAACTCACCGGGCAGCACATTGGTATTTTGGGCATCGTAAATCAAACGATTTTTTGCACCCGCTGTAGCCTGCGATTTTAAGGTAACATCGGCAATGGACTGACGCTGACCCCGCATTTGACCGGCCAGCGCTATGGTATGCTTGGCTTTTTCTTTTTGTTCAACCGTTCCGGATTCAATAATTCTCTCGAGCATGTACGGCGGAATGGCACAGAAAACAGGATGAAATAGATTATTGCACATAACTTGTTAATTTTAACGTTTGTAAATGTATAAGTTACACAATAATAACGATAGAGGCAATATTTCATTTTTTTGAAGAATCAATGATTATGGTAACCGGTCCATCGTTAGTGAGTGACACCTGCATATGAGCGCCAAATTCACCTGTTTTAACCGGCTTGTTAAGCATCTGTTCCATTTGCTTAACAAACGATTGGTAAAGAGGAAGGGCCAGCTCAGGTTGAGCAGCTTGAATATAGGAAGGACGATTGCCCTTTTTTGTATTGGCCTGCAAGGTAAACTGACTTACCACTATCATTTCTCCATTTACATCCAACAAGGAACGATTCATTTTACCTTCTTCGTCATCAAAAATTCGAAGATTCACAATCTTTTTACAAAGCCATTCTATGTCGTCCTGCTCATCACTTTGGCTTATGCCTACTAAAACCACCAAACCATTTTTGATGGATGCTGTTGTTGTATTAGTAATTTTAACCGATGCCTCAATAACTCTTTGAACCACAACTTTCATAATCGATCATAAATTTATTTATTTTTAATTTTTTGAGTAGGCCTTAATCTACGCAAAAACATACTTTCTGATACTATAATTAAATTATACTTGTTGATTTACGTAAAAATAAGATATTTTGCAAAAAATTGTACAGATCAAGGATTTTTTGTAATCCTAATATTTTAAATTAATTCACTTATAATATACACGATAACTTATACTTATGATGTTTATTTAAACATTATATTTAACTTTTAAGGCATCTACAATCTAATATTTATATCATTCATACATTAGGTACAGCTACATGAAAATTATACTTAGTAAAAATACCGACCCTTACACCAATTTAGCCACCGAAGAAGTATTACTTAAAAATTTCACGGACGACATCGTTTTTCTTTACATCAATTCGAAAAGTATTATAATTGGAAAACATCAAAACGCCCTTGCCGAAATAAATTACAAAATAGTTACCGAGAACAATATTCCCGTGCTAAGAAGATTATCAGGCGGTGGAACAGTTTTTCATGATCCGGGTAATATAAACTATTGTTTTATCACTTCCGGTGCCAAAGGCGAACTTGTTAATTTTGACAAATATATGACCCCTATCGTAAATTTTTTAAATAGCATAGATGTAAATGCTAAATTGGGTGGCCGACACGATATACTTATCGAAGGAAGTAAAATTAGTGGTAATGCTTGTCATGTATTTAAGTCGCGGGTGATGCATCACGGTACGCTATTATTCAACAGTCAGTTAAGCACCCTGACCAGTGCATTAAAAAACGATCCGATTAAATTCAAAGACAAAGCGGTGAAATCGATCCGAAGTAAAGTAAGCAACATACAGGAGCATCTGAACCAGAAAATTAGCGTTGAAAATTTTATTTCACAATTGTCGGAATACATCATTAGCCATAATAACTGTGAACCTTACGAGTTAAACAATAATGATTATACCCTAATAGATGATTTAGTAAAAACAAAGTTCAGTACCTGGGAATGGAATTACGGATATAGTCCTAAATATGAATTTAAAAAGCGCATAAAAGCCACATCAGGTCGTCGCTATGAGATACGATTGAAAGTAATTAAAGGGCAGATTGTAGAAGTTAAAATTAATTCCAATGCCAGGCATAAAGATAAGCTAAACGATTTGCAACAAAGCATTACCAATTGCTTACACCAAAGAGATGCAATAAAAGAAAACACCAACGATGTGTTTAATGATTGGGATGAATTAAGCCAAGAGGAGTTCTTGCTGGCACTGTTTTAAATTATTCAGGTAGCGTGGAAATAATCCCACACTATCCGTGCCTTGGCTTTTCCGATTAAGTTTTCCATATCGTTTACCGCCAGTTTTTTTATTTGTTCAACGGACTTAAACTCTTCTAGCAGTGCATTAGAAGTTTTTTCTCCAATTCCTTTAATGGCATTTAACTCTGATTTTACAAAGTCTTTAGAACGCTGGTTGCGATGGAAAGTGATGCCAAAACGATGTGCTTCGTTACGGGCGTATTGAATAATCTTTAAAGTCTCAGAATTTTTGTCGAGATACAAGGGCACCGGATCGTTGGGAAAAAATATTTCTTCCAGTCTTTTGGCTATACCTATCACGGCCACCTCATCCTCAATATTGAGTTTCCTTAATATTTTAACCGCCGCACTCAATTGTCCTTTGCCACCATCGATGATAATTAAATTAGGTAAGGAGTCGCCTTCGTTAATTAAACGAGCATACCTACGTTCCAATATTTCCTCCATACTGGCGAAATCATCGGGTCCCACAACTGTTTTAATATTAAAATGTCTGTAATCTTTTTTACTGGGTTTGGCATTTTTAAACACCACACAAGCAGCCACCGGATAGTTGCCTTGAATATTTGAATTGTCGAAGCACTCGATATGTCTGGGTTTAGCCTTTAACTGGAGATCCTTTTGCATGGTGCTTAAAATTCTGTCTTCACGTGTTTCTTTATTACGGATAGATTGTTGTTTTAATTTTTCCAGGCGATAATATTTTACATTGCGTTCTGAGAGTTCCAACAACTTCTTCTTCTCCCCCATTTTTGGTATTACAAATTTTACCGATTCAAATTCCGTATCCGGCTTAAGCGGAACAATAACTTCACGTGCCGTACTATGTAACCTTTCGCGTATTTCTCCAATGGCCAGGGAGAGTAATTCCGGTAAGGATTCATTTAATTTCTTTTTAAACTCAATGGTATGTGCCTGTATAATTGCACCATTTGCCACCTTTAAAAAATTAACATAGGCCGAATTTTCATCATCAATAATGGAATATACATCCACATTATTTATGCTGGAACTTACCACAGCTGATTTACTTTGATAGGAATTTAACTGCTTTAACTTTTGTTTTATTTCCTCTGCTTCCTCAAACTTAAAATCGGCAGCATACGTATGCATTACTTCCTTTAAATGGCGGATAACAGCGTGAATATTTCCCTTTAATATATTTTTTATTGCATCAATGTTCTTTAGGTACGAATCCTCATCATACAGGCCAACACACGGCCCCTTACAATTACCCAGATGATATTCCAGACAAACCTTGTATTTGCCTTCCGCTATTTTATGCGGAGCCAGATTTAGTTTACAGTTTCGTAAGGGGTAGGTTGACTTAAACAAATCGAGTAAGGTACGCACCATAGCCACCGAAGTATAAGGCCCATAATAAATACTTCCATCCTTAATTACATTTCGAGTGGCAAAAACACGAGGAAAATGTTCATTTTTAACCACGATCCAGGGAAAGGATTTATCGTCCTTGAGCAGAACATTATAGCGCGGTTGGTATTTTTTTATGAGGTTATTTTCGAGCAGCAAGGCATCTTCCTCCGTATGTACCACTATATGCTCTATGTTAGCAATATTACGTACTAAGAGAGCTGTTTTACCATTATCCGGCTTACCAACAAAGTAAGAAGAAACGCGTTTTTTTAAGTTTTTTGCTTTACCTACATATATGATTTTACCGTCTTTGTTGTAATATTGGTAAACCCCTGGATCGTCCGGTAAAACTGCTATTTTATCTTTCAGGTAGGCCCAGTTGGGATTAATCGATTTTTTCATTCCACATACAAATTTGTGAATGAAAAGGTATCGACATCAAACAACCCTTTATCCCCAATTTTAAGTTGAGGGATAACCAATAAGCTCATAAACGAGAGTGTCATAAATGGAGCCTGTAAGCGAGATCCCATCTGCTGTGCCTTTTTATTTAATTTCTGATATGTCCTGGCCACTTCATCCCCTGCTTTAGCCGTCATTAACCCGGCAACCTCAAGCGGCAAACAATCCGCATCCGTTCCGGCTGAATACGCAATACCCCCTTTGTGCGTAATTATTTGATTTAAGGCCTTAACTATATCCTCATCCCTTACTCCTACTGCAATCAAATTATGACTGTCGTGAGCCACACTACACGCAATAGCACCCTCTTTCAAGCCGATATTATTTATAAAACCCAGCACCGGTGGTGATTGTTTATATCTGTTTAAAACAACAATTTTGAGCACATCGTCCTTTGTATTCGATGCGATATAACCATCCGTATTTGTAGGAGCATAATGCTTCTCCTTTGTAAAAAGATCCCCTTCCGCCGCCTCAATAACTCTAATTTTTTTTCCTGATTTATAAGGTACTTTTATAAGATCTGCATTAATTGGCTTAATATTAAAATTGTTAATGGGCGCTGATAAGGGCACGTCAAACATTAATTTTTCCTCGCCAAATACCTTTACACCGTCTATATATGTTTCCAGCACTTTAAAATTTGTGAGGGTATCCACAACAATAAAATCGGCAGGATCGCCTTCTCGTAACATCCCCACCGGTAAATTATAATGCACAATTGGTTTTAATATAGCTGCTCTTAAAAGCTTAAACAGGTCGATTCCTTTAGCCAATCCGAGGCGGATAATTTTATCAATATGCCCTTTGTTTATTATCTCGTCGGGATGCGAATCATCGGTACACAACATGATATCATCGGGCTGTGTATTGAACAGTGGCCACAATGCCTCAAAATTTTTAGCTGCACTCCCCTCTCTAATCTGAACCGTTATACCATTCTTTATCTTATCCAAGGCTTCCTGAACCGTCATACACTCATGGTCGCTGCTTATTCCAGCCGCGGCATATTTTTTTAACTCCTCACCTACTACCCCCGGGGCATGACCATCAATTCTTTTCCCGGCCTTGTGTGCCGATTTAATCTTTCGCCACACCTCGTTATCCCTGTTAATTACACCCGGAAAATTCATCATTTCGGAAAGGAACCAAATATCTTCTCTTTGAAGTAAGTTATCTACCTCCTCCGCATTAATAAGCCCCCCGCTGGTTTCGAAAGCCGTTGCCGGAACACAAGAAGGCGCTCCAAAAAAGCATTTAAGCGGGGTATGCCTGGCATCCTCAATCATATAATCCACTCCATCCACTCCCATAACATTGGCAATTTCGTGAGGATCCGTCACAACCGCAACCGTTCCACGTGGAACAACAAGCTTGGAAAACTGACTGGGTGTAAGCATCGAACTTTCGATATGTACATGGCTATCTACCAAACCCGGCAGAATATAATTGGTAAACTCTTTATCAGCATGCTCAATTTTTTTAATCTTTCCAGAGTCAATAACAAGTATTCCGTTGTAAATTTTATTGTTGACGATATCAACTATCTTTCCTTGAATACGCATATTATTTTTGTTTTTGTTCCACGTGGAACAGTGTTTTTATCTACCCATTAATACCAGTAGCACATTTATATCGCTAGGGCTTACGCCGGAAATTCGACTGGCCTGCCCTATTGTTTTTGGTTCTACTTTTTTCAATTTTTGTCGCGCCTCAGTAGATAATGAATATATACTGGCATAATCAAATCGTCCTTCTATATTTAATTCTTCCAGTCGTGTCATTTTATCCGCCATTAGCTTTTCACGATTAATATATCCTTTGTACTTGATAGAGATTTCGGCACATTCCATAATCTCCTGTCTGCGCAATGCCGGAATTGCATCACAATGTTTTTTTAAAGGTTCAATTACCGCTATCAAACCGGAGAGATTAACTTGTGGTCGTAAAAGCACATCTTTAAGTTTTACTGATTGCTTTAAACCTGAGGATCCCACACTTTGGAGATAATCGTTTATATATTTTGGTTTAATGCTAAATGATTCTAAAAAACCAATTAGCTCTTCTTTATAATGGATTTTCTCCTTTAGCAAATCTAACCGATCCTCTTTAGCCAAACCTATATCAAAACTTTTTTGTGTTAATCGGATATCGGCATCATCCTGTCGAAGTAAAATTCTGAACTCAGCACGTGAGGTAAACATCCGATAAGGCTCATCTACACCTTTGGTAACCAAATCATCGATTAAAACTCCAATGTAAGCTTCATCTCTCCGCAGCACAAAATCGGCTTTATCATTTAATTGCTGATGTGCATTTATGCCCGCTATAATACCTTGTGCCCCCGCCTCCTCATATCCTGTGGTACCATTAATTTGTCCGGCAAAATATAAATTAGATACGAACTTAGTTTGCAAAGTATGATGCAATTGTGTAGGAGCAAAAAAATCATACTCGATTGCATAGCCCGGTCTGAACATCTTCGCCTTTTCAAGTCCCGGTATTTTTTCCAAGGCCTTTACTTGTACTTCCATTGGTAAGGAGCTGCTAAAGCCATTCAGATAATACTCAATAGTAGTTTCCCCTTCCGGCTCAAGATGTAATTGATGTGCCTCCTTATCGGCAAAGGTTACAATTTTAGTTTCGATGCTGGGACAGTACCTCGGCCCAAGGCTTTGTATAGTTCCGTCGTATAAAGGAGATTGATGTAATCCATGCCGGAGTTCATCATGCACATTTTCGTTGGTATACGTAAGCCAGCAGCTTTTTTGCTTTAAAGTGGATTTCTCGTGCGGGAGAAAAGAAAACTTATAAAAGGTATCGTCTCCCTCCTGCTTTTCGCATTTACTAAAATCAATGGTTCTTCCGTCAATACGAGCAGGCGTACCTGTTTTCATTCTATCGGTAGTGAAACCCATTTCCATCATTTTTTTGGTTAAACCATAGGAACTTGGTTCGCTAATCCTACCCCCCTCCATCTGTACCTTGCCTACATGCATTAAGCCGTTTAAGAATGTTCCGTTTGTAAGTATTAAGGCCTTACATTTGAATTCCACGCCGAGTTGTGTAACAACTGATGTAACCTGGTTACCATCAAAATTAATATCCACGACGGTATCCTGCCAAAAAAACAAGTTTTCTGTTTGTTCCAATATGCTACGCCACTGTGCCGAAAATATCATTCTATCGCATTGCGCTCTGGGACTCCACATGGCAGGACCCTTAGATCGGTTTAGTAAACGGAACTGGATGGAAGACCGATCGGTTACAATACCAGTAAAGCCTCCCAATGCATCAATTTCGCGTACTATCTGACCTTTAGCAATTCCACCAATTGCCGGATTACAGCTCATTTGTGCAATTTTATTCATATCCATTGTAATTAACAATGTACGTGAACCCAGGTTGGCAGCCGCTGCCGCGGCTTCGCAACCCGCATGCCCTGCCCCAACCACAATTATATCGTAGTTAAACTCCATATAAATTTAAATTAGGAAATTATAAAGTAAAGTTCGAAAACCCTACCCTAACAAAAAACGCAAAATTAATTAAATTGTTTTAAGCAGTGCCAAGGCTTCCTCTTCCTTTTGTCGCATTATTGCTGCTTGTTGAGGAGTTTTATCTTTGAAGCCCATTAAATGAAGTATTCCGTGTATTATTACTCGGTATAACTCTTGTTTAAAAGTAGTATTATAATCATCAGCGTTATTCCTTACAGTATCGAGACTAATAAAAATATCGCCACTAATATAACTGTCAATACAATAATCGAAGGTAATAATATCGGTGTAGTAATTATGCTGCAGGTAAGCCTTATTAATTTTTAAAATGTACGCGTCAGAACAAAAAATAAAGGATATTTCTTTTGCGACCCACCCATCATTCGCTAAAAGCTGAATAATCCATCTATCAATTAAGTCTTTATTTAACTTAATATCCTTAATATCTTCAAAACTGTAATTGATCACTTATAATAAAAATGTGAGCTGAACTTTACTTCCGTCGTTTTCAAAATTAATTTTGTCGGCCAAGTGGTTCATTAAAAATACACCCCTACCATGCGTTTTTTCCACATTTTCGGGTAAAGTAGGATCCGGTACAGAAGTAAAATCAAAACCGCTTCCCTCATCGGTAATAATAAACTGCAATTCTTTATCAGAAATTTTATATTCCAGTTGTACATTTTTATTAGCATCCAATTTATTACCGTGTACAATGGCGTTATTCACCCCCTCAACTACAGCCAACAGCAACTTACCATAAACATCAGCATGTATATCATACTGTTCGGAGATATCGTCGATTAGCTTTTCAACTAAACTGATATTTTTTATATCGGAATTAATTACTATTTTTTCTGCTGCTAAATCCATATGTTTTGAAGTATTTTACCTACTGCTTATACTATTAATAAATAAAATAGTTACCCAAATGTAAAAAAAATTTCTAAAACTATTCGTCCTATTTTTTTAACCACTCGAGTGGGTTGGTTTTTTTATTCTCTTCCCAGATTTCAAAATGTAATATACCATTCTTATCCTTGCTCCCGGCAAAAACTTGGCCAATACTTTGCTTGCTTTTTACGAGTTGCCCTGATTTTACATTTACGGTAGCCAAATTAGCGTATACCGTTAAAAATTTACCATGCCTAACAATAACCGCTTTATTGTACCCCGGGATAGCAATCACGCGGCTTACAGTACCCTCATATACACTTTTAACGGTACTTTCTTTAGCTGCTGTAATATCTATCCCATTGTTCTTCACTTTTACGCCCTTTAAAACCGCGTGATTATGTTCACCAAACTGACTTGTTACTACCCCATTATCCACCGGCCATATTAAATTTCCCTTTGCACTTAAAAAATTAGAAAACGCATAATTCGTTTCCTTGGATGCCTTGGCAATTGCCCTTTCAATAACCAACTCTAACTCTTTACTTGCTTTCTCTTTTTTTGCTATTTCCCGTTTTAACCATTTCTCATCCTTTTTAAGATTTTGTACATACAAAGATTTTTTGCTTACGGTATTTTTTAAATCTTCTATCTCTTTCAGTAAGGATTCATAGGCCATTCTATTGCGTTGTAATACCTTCTCGTTTTCAACCACAATACTGTCGAGTTCCGTTTTGGTATCCATTAACACCAGCCCTTGCTTTTTACGATACGAGGCATACTGTTTCATTAAATTAAATCTACGGTACGCCTCCGAGAAGGACTTGGCACTAAATACAATCATAAATTCATTATAATTTGAATTGACTTGCTTATTTGTTTCAACTATTAATTTATGATACGATTCCTTTAAGGCTTTTAGCTCCTTTGTTAAAGTTTCAATTGAAGCCTTATTCTTTTTAATCACCTCATTAGAAATATCAATCTGTTCTTTAAAAGAAGCAATCACCTTATTTTGCGCCTTAATTTGTGCATTGACTACCGCTAACTCTTCCAGAAAACTTTGACGCGTATTGCCCTTCTTTACCAGCAATTTTTTAGCATTACTAATTTCCTGTTCGTATTGCTGCCTTTTATTTTTAAGTGATTCTATATCCTGAGTTTGTGCTCCCAGCACAGCACATATAAAAATTAACCCCAGCGCAATTTTATAAACTTTTAATTTTATATGCTGATGGTATTTTAAAATGTAAGCTGCCTCCATCGTTTATCTCCAAGTAATTAATGTTTAAATCTACCATAAACTTTTTATCCGATTGTATAGCGGTAAATTTAATCTGTTCGGGAAATTGGGTTGTTCCAAAATTCTTAAATTTAGAATAACGGATGTCTATTGATTGTTGCTTGCTAAAGTCATTAATATACACATTAAAAATTCTAAACAAATCGGGATATATATACATTTCGTGTAGTATAAAATCCTGTTTCCCCCTACCCATCAACCTATCCAATCTGTTCTCCTTTAATGATTTAAAAACATAGCTATTTTTATCGATATAATGCTTGTACTTTTTTAATTCATCGTACTTATCCTCTACCGACGGATACACGAAAATACTGTTACTAATTATCGCCTGTATAGTATAGAAATCAAGTTCAACACCAAATTTTTTATTAAAATACGCATAATTACTTTTCGTAGCAACTTTGCTGTGTTTATCCAGAATAATCACCTCCGTAGGTGTTAGTCGCGCCCTAACCAATTCTATTCCCATCAGTGCAAAGATTGACACAACAATTTGGCTGTCTCGTTGCACGACAAAGCTTCCCCGAAAGCTTTTTTTATTATCCCCCTCATTTAGCGTAAATTGAATCTTTTTTAAATATAACTTATTGTACGCTAATTCGTTCAAAATTAACTGATTTCGAAGCCGTGCATCCGTGATACTAGTGGCTGCTCCACCCGTTAGCATTTCGCTGCTTTTACACGAAAATAATGCTATCGTAATTAAAAATAAAAGCCCTATATTATTCCTCCACATACTTTTTTAACTCAATTTTTTTAGGAATTAAAGGCGAAGTATTACCCATTTCAATCGATTTTTTCCATTGCTTTACGGCACCTTCAATATCATTATTTTTATATAAAATATCTCCATAGTGCTCCACAATTACTTCGCTCTCATTTCCTCCATTATCTATTGCCCTTTCAATAATATACTTAGCTTCAAAATAACGGCCACGTTTAAACAAAACCCACGCATAGGTGTCTAAGTAGGTTGCATTACCCGGTTCCAAAGCTATTGATTTAGAAATCATCTTTTCGGCCTTTTCCAAATCCTTACTTTCCAGGGACAAGTAGTAGCTATAATTGTTTAACACTACCACGTTATTTTCGTCTATTTTTAAGGCCTTTTCGTAGTTATCAAAAGCCTCTTCCTTATTTCCTAAACTATGTTGTACATCACCCAAATATGCATACATTTGCCCTTTTAACGCCGGATTCTTATCAACATACTGCAAGCCCTTTAATAAGGCATTTTTGGCCTTATCATAATCTTCCTTTTGTATTGCCCCCATGGCATAAAACAGCGAAAATAAAGGCTCATCCGGAAACAAAATTAAGGCCTCAGAAGCATCCGCATACAACATGTCAAATTTACCCAAATCTATTTCCAGAAAAAACATATCCTGCCAAACACCCCGATTATCGGGATCGTGCGTCAACGCCTTTTTATATTGCTCCAAGGCTTTTGCTTTATTATTGTTATTTTGTAAATAATTGGCATAATAAAGGTAGCTTCGGGCGTCGTCGGAATGAATCCTGGTAAGTCGGGCAAACAGCGCTTGGATAGCAGCAGTATCCTTATAAGTTGTAAACTGCTTACCCATCAGTATAGGCAGTAATCTTTGAATTTTTACTTCTATCTCGAGTTCCTTATCTTCTAAACCCTGCGCAAAATTATTAAAAAAAGCGAGTGTATCCTTCTGCTGTAATTTAACGTTGGCAATAGAAAAATAACCCAAACCATTAGCCGGATCGATGGATAAAATTCTTCGATAGCTTTGCTCCGCTTTATTGTACTCTTTGTTATACAGGTAAAGATCGCCCATAAAACCGTAATATCTAGGTTCAAAAGGGTTCTCTTCAATCAGTTTTTCTATTTCCTTATGCGCCAAGCCCTGCTTACCCATTTCTAAGTAAATTTTCTCCTTTTCGATAGAGATAACTTCATTAATACCGATACTTTTTTCGAGACGGTTGTAGGCATCAATTGCTTTGTTAAACTGTTTATTGGTATAATATAATTGTGCCAACACATAATTATATTCATCACTTTCGGGAAAACGCTTAGTTAACCCTTCATAAACAGCTATCGCGCTTTCGTAATCTTTATTTTGTTGATACAAATCGCCAAGAAGAATTTGATACCACTTGTTATCGGGGGCGAGGCGCACGGAATTACTGAGTAGCTGCTGCGCCGCAGGGTAATTTTGTTCGGCTATGGCTATATTAGCCAATTCATAAAAACAAGTAGCGCTTAAGGAATCAATCTTTAAACATTCCACAAAATAATTTTTTGCTTTGTTTAGCTCTCCCTTCATCTTTACCCTTTGCCCTTCAAAAAAGAAATAATCGAATTTTCTTTTATTTTCTTCGGTTAATACACTAACTATTCTTGTCTCCTTACTCTTTTTGCTTACAACATTTTTTTGGCTATTGCATCCACATAAAGCAACTATAATGAGTAATGTTAATAACAAATTCTTCATTTAATATACCGTATTTAATCCCTGCCCTGTAATTTATATATTTCCTGTATGGCCAAAACCGCCATCCCCCCGCTGCGTATCCTGTAGTGTTTCCACTACTTCAAAGTTTATGCGCTCATGTTTTGCAACTACCATCTGGCAAATGCGTTCTCCAGTTTTTACCCTGTAATCTTCATTGGAAAGATTAACCAGAATAACCTTAATTTCGCCTCTGTAGTCTGCATCAATAGTACCCGGGCTATTCACTACGGAAATACCGTGTTTAAATGCCAAACCGCTCCTGGGACGTATCTGTGCCTCGAAACCCTCCGGAAGTTGAATATATAATCCGGTGGGTATTAATGCCCTTTCTAATGGTTTTAAAATAATATCCTGCGATAAATCCGCTCTCAGATCAACCCCTGCCGACAATTCTGTAGCATGTGCAGGAATAGGATTATTACTTTTATTAATAATTTTAATTTGTACAGACATACCGCTATGTAAGTTTCTTTTTGAATTCTTTATAATAAACAAGCCATAAAAATACAATTATTAGCGATAAACGCACGATATACTTCAATATATAAAAGCCTGTACTGTTTATGGCCACCACTTTGGCACTAAGGTAGGGTGTAATAAAAATGGCCAAAAAATACATTACACCTGCTATAGCGCTATAAGTAAGTAGGCTACGCCATTTGTATCGCAGCGCCCAGTTTTTGTTTCCCCAGTATATACTGAGGAAAACCATTACCAAGAAACAAACTAAGCCCGCAATAGCCGCTCCTACATACCCTAAAAGGGGTATTAATAGTATGTTTAAGCCGATGGTAATAATACTTCCCACAATACCCATATAAGCCCCATAAATTGTTTTATCGGTAATTTTATACCAAACAGATAACGTAAAATAAACGCCACTTAGTAATTGCGAAACAAGTACAATTGGTATAACGATATTACCGGTTTCGTATTCCGCTGTTAAAACAATATTTATGATGTCCATAAAAAAAGTAACTCCCAGGAATATCAACAACCCAAACAAAACAAAATATTTTAATATATCGTTATATAAAGCTTCATTGGCCGTTTCGCGGCGATCTTTGAAAAAAAATGGTTCGAAAGCAAGACGAAATGACTGAGTAAACATGGCCATTAAAACCCCAATTTTAAAATTAGCGCCATAAATAGCCAATTGCCGTAGTCCTTCCTCACCGCCAATAAGTTTTGGAATAAGTATTTTATCAATTTGAATATTAATCATTCCCGTTATACCTACAATCAGAATAGGATAGGAGTATTTATACATTTGCAATAACAATCGGAAATCCAATGTACCCAATTTATTAAAAACATCGCTACTTATAATTAGTAATACGATACCGGAAGCTGCCAAATTAGACAGCAACACGTAAAAGGCCTGATTATCGGCTATATTTAGTCCGTTAAATACAACACAGTATTCGGATTCCAAGTGCATAGGACACCAATAGAGAAAATACAGATTCAGGCTAATCAATAGGGTAACATTAACTAGTTTAAGCAGCCCAAACCGTATACTTTTGCCCTGGTATCGAAGTTTTGCAAATATAATTGCCGAAACGGCATCAACCGCTACAATTAAAGCAATCATTAATACGAGTGGAGAGGAAAAACCCTTACCAAAAAATTGTACCAAACCATCTTTATACAAGTATACAAAAACAACAAACAATAGGCTTGTAGATCCTATACTTGTAAGCGCCGTGGTAAAAACGTTTTTGTGATTTTTAGTATTGGAGAACCTAAAAAAACTTGTTTCGAAACCATAGGTTAATACTACCAATAAAATAGCAATATACCCATAAACCTGAGTAACAATACCATACTGTACCTCACTCATTGTGCGGATATAGTAAGGCATTAATAGCCAGTTGAGCAGCCTAACCAAAATAGTACTTCCGCCGTACACAAGTGTATCGCTCGCCAAGGACTTAAATTTACCCAAATTAAATGATTTAAAACAGCGAGTATTGCTGCTGATTGAATGAATCTTTACCTAAATGACTATAAGCCAATGCTGTGGCCATACGACCACGAGGCGTTCGCTTAATAAACCCTTCTTTAATTAAAAAGGGTTCATATACCTCTTCAATAGTTCCGCTATCCTCACCAATGGCTGTTCCGATGGTACTTAAACCAACCGGTCCACCCTGAAACTTATCAATTAAAGTGTTTAATATTTTATGATCCATTTCGTCGAGTCCATACTGATCGATATTCAAGGCTTTTAAGGAGAATTTGGATATTTCCAAATCAATTTGTCCGTTCCCTTTAACCTGAGCAAAATCCCGTACACGTCTTAGCAGGGCATTGGCAATTCGCGGTGTTCCTCTACTTCTTCTCGATATTTCGGCACAGGCTTCCTCACTAATTGCTGTATCTAGTATTCGCGACGAGCGTTTAACAATACCGGCCAGTACCCCATTATCGTAGTATTCCAGATGGCAGTTGATTCCGAATCGAGCCCGCAACGGACTGGTAAGTAGTCCGCTACGCGTTGTGGCACCAATAAGCGTAAATGGATTTAATTCAATTTGAATGCTGCGTGCTCCGGGGCCTTTATCAATTAAAATATCTATTCTATAATCCTCCATAGCCGAGTAAAGATACTCCTCTACAACCGGGCTTAAACGATGAATTTCGTCAATAAACAGCACATCATTACTTTCGAGATTAGAAAGAATACCCGCCAGATCGCCCGGCTTATCCAATACAGGCCCACTGGTGAGTTTAAATCCCACCCCTAACTCGTTAGCGATAATATTGGATAAGGTAGTTTTTCCCAGTCCGGGGGGGCCATGCAATAGTACGTGATCCAATGCTTCGTTACGCATTGAGGCGGCTTGTACAAATACTTTTATATTATCTACAATACCGTCCTGGCCTTTAAAATCGTTAAAATTTAAGGGACGTAATTTATTGTCAACCTCATTTTCGATGTTTTTGTAGCTTTCCTCACGTATATCAAAATTATCTTCCATCACATTATTGGGTAATACCCATTTTTTTTAACAGATATATAAACAAATCCAGTTCAAAAGGTTTTGTCATGTACTCATCCATACCGTGACTCAAACATTTATCCCTATCCCCGTCAAAGGTATTTGCCGTTAATCCAATAATAGGTGTTGAATAGTTCATATTCTCTTCGTACTTTCTGATTTCGCGAGTAGCTTCTAAACCATCCATTACAGGCATCATCAAATCCATTATTATTAAATCGTACCTCTTTTCCTTAGCCATTTCCACGGCCTCTTTCCCATTGTTGGCTATTTCAATATTGTAACCAAATTTTTTCAAATGCAGATTAATCAGTCTTTGATTAAGAATATTATCCTCTACCAACAATATAACCAGCGCATCAGAATTTTTCATTTAATAATTTTCAGTAGTTCCATTTTGTTCTAAAAATGGTATTAAAATATAATTATAATCCCAATTGAGCCGAGAGTTTCAACATTTTTTCAATTGGTTTAACCGCTTGTACCCGCACCTCTTCGGGTACCTCTATACTGGGCCATTCATGCTTCAAGGCATTGTATATCTTTTCCATTGTATTTAAGCGCATAAACTCACAATCGTTACACGCACAGGTAGAATCATTTGGTGGAGCCGGAATGAACAACTTTTTTGGGCTTTTTAGTTTCATTTGATGTATTATGCCCGATTCAGTAGCCACGATAAACGTTTTTTTATCACTGGTATAAGTATACTTTAAAAGAGAAGCCGTAGAGCCAACATGATCCGCAACCATAAGCAGAGGCTTTTTACATTCGGGATGGGCTATAATCTCGGCATCGGGATTCTCCTTTTTTAATTCTAATATCTTTTCGAGCGAAAATTTTTCGTGCACGTGGCATGCCCCATCCCACAACACCATTTCGCGTCCGGTGATACTATTGATATAATTACCCAAATTTTTGTCCGGACCAAATATCAACTTTTCATCCGGTGAAAAACTATCCACAATAGCTTTGGCGTTGGTACTGGTTACCACCATATCCGATAAGGCCTTTATTTCGGCCGACGTATTAACGTAGGTAATTACTTTATGATCGGGATATTGGTCAATAAATTTTTTAAACTCAAGCGGAGGACAGCTATCGGCCAGGCTGCACCCGGCATTTAAATCGGGTACGATAACAGTTTTCTGTGGGGATAATATTTTTGCACTTTCCCCCATAAAATGAACACCGGCCACCATAATGATATCCGCATCCGTTTTAGCGGCAAATTGTGCCAAGGCCAAACTGTCGCCAACAAAATCGGCAATATCCTGAATATTGGATTCCTGATAAAAATGCGCCATCAACACTGCGTTTTTTTCCTTTTTAAGCTTTAAAAACGCATTCTCCAAATTTTCTTTATCAATGATCGGTTCATCTACAAAACCCTTTTTTATCCACTTTTCTTTTAGTTCCATTATTATAAATAAATAAAGAGAGATTTCTAAAAATATATAAATATAGTAATAGCCTGTTAGTATGGTTTATAAAAATACAGTAAAACACTTGTATAGTCTCTAATAAACAATCAGGCTTTCCTTATTCATAGTTAATCAACAATTTTAAAAGACACTTAGTTCTTAAAAATCAAAATATTAAGTTGTGTTATTAACAAGTTGTTAATAGCGCACAAATTTAATAAGATTATCGGTTGATTACATATGTTTGTTGTTAAAATGCTGTTCAGAACATTCTATTAATTCCCTTTAAATTAATTGTGTAATCTAAAAAAGAGCTTGCATGTAGTATTTTCAATAAAAAAACAAGTTTATTTTTTATTTGTTTTCAGCTGCTGTTAACATTTTATCAACATGTAATTTGATAGTTATGCACAACTTATTTCTTATTAGTAATAAGGCAATTATTTAAGTTGTTTATGTGTGAAATAAACTATTGGTATAAGTATTTTATTGGATGCTTAAGCAATATAAACAGTTTGTTTTATCTTTGGCAAAAAAAGGATGAAAGTAAATACGATTGGTTTAGCTGCAGATCACGCGGGTTTTGAACTTAAGGAAATATTAAAAACTTATTTGTTGGATAAAGGTATCGATTGTAAAGATTTTGGAACCTATTCGGTGCAAAGTAGCGATTATCCTGATTATGCCCATCCTTTGGCTACAGCCGTTGAAAATAGCGAAGTACAATGGGGTATATCGGTATGCGGCAGCGGTAATGGTATAAACATGACGGTGAACAAACATGCAGGTATCCGAGCCGCATTATGCTGGAACAAGGAGATATCGGAATTGGCCCGATCGCATAACAATGCCAATATTTGTTCGCTTCCTGCACGGTTTATTTCGAATGATGACGCCAAGGAAATAGTGGATATTTTTTTAAATACGGATTTTGAGGGAGGCAGACACCAGCGAAGAATAGAAAAAATACCTTGCTGACTTACTGTGGCTTAAATACCGTTCTGCTTATAGAATAAATATTTTTCATTCGCTCGGCTTATTCTGTTTGAGTTTACCCATATTTGTGTATTTTAGCATTTGTAAATCTTTTATTATGCTATCAAATACATGTAAATACGCAGTGCGTTCGGTTATTTACCTGGCATTGAACCAGGAGGATGGAAAAAAAATAGGTATTAAACAAATTTCAAAAGATTTGGATATACCTACCCCGTTTTTAGGTAAGATACTCCAAACCCTGGCCAAGCAAAAAATGTTGCTTTCTAACAAAGGGCCGCATGGTGGTTTTGCACTGGCCAAGGATGCTCATGAAATAACTTTATTGGATATTGTAAAAATTATTGATGGCACGGATACCTTCGATAATTGCTTAATTGGCATGAAGAGTTGTAAAACGGCGCACGAAAATAAGCGACCCTGCCCGGTACACGATCAGTTTAAGGATGTGCGCAAACAAATGTACCAACTGTTTAAAGAAGAAACCATTGGAAATATAGCTGACCGCGTGGAGAACAAAGAAGATTACTATTTATTGTAATCACTTTTAAATAGCATGAGCTTATAAACTAAACGATGATTTCGTAGTAAAAAATACAGTGCACTTCCGCTTAAAACACCAATGGTATTAAAAACGGCATCATAAAAATTGCCGGTTCTGTAATTGGTAAACAAAAATTGGATAAACTCAAGTAATATTCCTAAAATAATAGTATCCAATATAATCCAACGTTTTCGTATGGGTCGCGAACTTTTATGGTTTTCGATAAAAAACACAAAGCTTAATGAAAAATACATGGCAAAGTGGGCAAATTTATCAAAATGCTTAAAAAACTGCACCTCCTCAGTAACCAGATTATTTGTGTTTATAGTGCTTAAAAAAACAATAATTATAAATAATAAAACAGAACGCCAATAATTTTTTAAAAGGAACATATAAATAAATTCAATTGCATTAAAATACGAAAACAGGTACAAAATTAGAACAAAATACTGGAAAACAAATGTTTCACGTGAAACGTTACAGTTGTTTTATTTTCATTTTTTACAGTTATACATGAATAATTCCGCGCTAATTTGTTAGGATGGAGTTGATAATAAAATATTGTTAGAATGGCCGGAATTTATATACATATTCCTTTTTGCATGCAAAAGTGTGGATATTGCGATTTTTACAGCCTTGTTGGCTTAAGCGATAAAAAGGAGTTTGTAGTAGCATTATGTGACGAGATAAGGATACGCAAGGAGGAACTGCAAAGGGAACCTATACAAACCGTTTACTTTGGTGGAGGAACGCCAAGCGTACTGCATATAAAGGATTTTGAAAATATTATTGCCAGCCTAAAAGAGGTATGTGATATTGCAGAATTGCTCGAGTTTACCATTGAAGTGAACCCCGACGATATAAACCTGCCTTTTTTAGATGACTTAAAACGTATAGGATTTAACCGCTTGAGTATCGGAATACAAAGTTTTAACGATCGTATTTTATCCTTTATGAATCGACGCCATAGCAGCTCGGAGGCTTTCAATGCCGTAGAAATGAGTAAAAAAGCCGGCTTCGAAAATATAAGTATCGATTTAATTTACGGTATACCGGATATGACCCTGGCAGAGTGGAAAAAATCCATTGATAAGGCTATATCGCTAAAAGTTCAACACATTTCGGCCTATCATCTTACTTTCGAACCCGGAACTGCTTTTTATAAAAAATTAAAACAAAATATCTTTCGTGAGGTGGAGGATAAACAGAGTATTGAGCAATACAATGTTCTGATAAAAGCTGTTACGAAAGCCGGTTTCGATGATTACGAGATTTCAAATTTTTGCCTACCGGGTTATCAATCCAAACATAATGCAAGCTATTGGAGCGGTTATAGTTATGTAGGTTTAGGGCCATCGGCTCACTCTTTTGCCGCACGTACCCGCCGGTGGAATATATCCGATTTAAAAAAATATATAAATAATATAAAAAGGGGAGAGGTTTTTTACGAACAAGAAATTTTATCGGATATTGATGTTTATAACGAAAAGATAATGTTAGGTTTACGTACTAAAAATGGTGCTGAAATAAGAGATTTACACAGTATGGATAAAAAAATGGTACAGCTATTTAATGAAAAGATGCAAAAAAATATAATGTTGAAAAATGTATTTACACAAAATGGTCGCTTAAAAGTGTGCAAGGATAAAAAAATTTTGACAGATCAAATTATATCGGATTTTTTTGTGGTTTAAAATAAGGATAATATGAGGTGGATAGTATTGGTATTGTTGCTGGTTCCTGTGCATTGTTTTTCGCAAAAAGAAAAGTTGATTGAATGCGATGATTTTTACAATAGAATTACCTCCGACGGCAGCATATATATTGTGGATATCAGGTTACACGATGAATACCAGGAAAATAGGATAACAGATGCGCATTGGGGCGGAAACAAGGAAACATTTAAAAAGATGCTTATTGATATAAATAAAAAATCGCCCGTTTTTTTATATTGCGAAAAAGGAAAAAGAACTAAGGAATGTGCCGTATGGTTACGTTCCTTGGGATATAAAAATGTATACCAACTCAAGGGAGGATTTCGCGAATGGATACAAAATGGTTATCCGGTGGATACCTCGTCAATAAAATAAGGCCATGAAATCAATAAAAAATACAAATATTGGATTGATACTTTCATGGCTATCTATATTTTTAAACATAGTGCTGTTTGCCGTTAAGTTTTGGGTAGGTATTTTATATAATTCGGTGGCACTGGTTGCCGATGCATGGCACACCTTAACGGATTCTATATCCTCGTTTGCCGTTATGATTGGCATAAAAATTTCCTTAAAGCCCGCCGACGAAGATCACCCATTTGGTCATGGCAGAGCCGAACTTATTGCGACCATTTTTGTGGGTATTTTATTGGCCATTGTAGCGGCTAATTTTACTTACGAGTCCATTTTAAAACTCATTTCGCACCAGTCCGTTGATTATGGAAAATGGGCCATAATAGTTACACTTATTTCCATAGTGGTTAAAGAAGGTATGGCGCAATACTCTATCCGTAGTGGTAAAAAAATGGAATCGAAAGCCTTAATTGCCGATGGATGGCATCACAGAAGCGATGCTATTTCGAGTATAATCATTTTAATAGGTATATATTTAGGAAAGTATTTTTGGTGGATTGACGGTGCATTAGGACTGGTTGTTTCGGGCTTGATTTTTTACACCACCTATAAAATTTTAAAGGAAGCGCTGTCCTTATTTCTGGGCGAAAAAATTGATGAAAACTTAAAAGAAAGTATCCGCGAAATAGGCTTTAAAACCTTTACTCGTAATTTGGATGCACACCATTTTTTAATTCATAGATACGGACATCATTCCGAATTAACCTTCCACATTTCCCTGCCGGGTACCATGAGTTTAAGCGAAGCACATGATTTAGCCACCCAATACGAAAATAAGGTAAAAGAAAAGTATAGCATTGGGGTTACCATTCATATCGATTCGATAGATTAAATTTCTGCTATGTTGGTAAGGATTTTGGGTAGCTGCTACATTGGAGTAAGGGATGAATGCCTACGGTGGTACCTACGCTGACCTTTATTCATATCTACCACAATTTACGAATGGTTCAGCCTGGAAATACCTGCTTTCTTTTATATTTTTATGTTGATAGTCAACGATTATAAGTTTGTTATCAAATATATTCCTTATAATATATAAAATTAACGCATTGTAAATAAATACCTTGTATATTTAATACAAACTATTTATAATGAGGCTATTTGTTACTATATATGTTTTAATTTTTTTAGGTTTGTCCTCCTGCCATAGAGCTAACAAGGGGGTATCTTTTTCTGCTATTCGGTTTCATTGCGCCTATACCAGCAATCCTATTGACTTTTATCAGCCTTATTTTGATACATTACAATTTTACATGAGTAAGGTGAAACCGGACTTAATAAGCTTTGAAGAAACAGAATTTACAGATTCGTGCCTTAAACATATTGAATCGGAAGGGTATCAGTTTATGCCTGTAAACACTTTAAAAGAGGACACTCAGATTAAATTTTCGCCAATAGCCATTAAAAAAAAATCTTTCGACTTTTTAGCCTCTTCTTACTATATCTACAGAAATAAAACATTGCAGGAAAATAAAAATATGCTTACGTGGTATCAGTTAAAAAATAAGCACTCCGGACATATTTTCTATTTTTTTCGACTTCAGCTTCAGGATACTATACCATCCTATCACTCCAAACAAATAGCTTTTGATTTATTAAAAAGGATAGATGAAATATCTGCCGGCGTACCGGTTATTTTAATGGGCGATTTTAAAGATAGCAATGTTACCGTTAAAAAGCTTTTAACCGACGATTGGAAAGGTGTTTACGCATTGAGCGATGTAAAAACAACAAATAAAAATATGGAATTTTTAGTAAACGATTTTTTAAAAATTGTAAGCTTTGATGCGGGTGCAGCCAACGATTCCTTGATAAACAAGTTAGTGGTTCGGTTTTCCTTTAGCACCGGAAAAATAGGTAAAAATACAAGCGGAGCAATCATCCCGGAATAACCTGGTTTTTTCAGTCGGTGACATCCATTTCTATCAGATAGCCGTTGTGACGACGTATATTCAGAACATTCGTATTATCCAATATTAGATATTGTCCTTTTATACCGGTAAGCGTGCCTGCTACCTTGTCTGTTTTATCAAATGTTGCGCTTTTTACTTTAGCCGGAAATTGGTTTACGGGAAAATTGATTTCGGTGATTTTATTGTCGGCAGTGCAATACTGTTTTAGTTCGGCAGGTAAATATTGGCAGGCCTTTTCTTTTTCGGCCAGCAGGTCTGTTTCCATTACATTACCTTTTAGCATACCCTGCCAACTTGTTTTATCGGTATAATGTTGCATCAAAAACTTTTCTATTGTACCGGCAATATGTCTATTGGGTGTTTCTGCAACAATGATGGCAAAGGAGGCGCCCTGGTCTATCCACCGTGTTGGTACTTGTGTTTTTCGGGTGATTCCTATTTTAATATTCGACGATACGGCCAGATATACCACATGTGGTACCAGGCAATGCTGTTTAGCCCATTCGGCATCGCGCGATATGCCCAAATGTGCCTGGCATTTATCCGGTTGTAACACACATTCACTGGCTTCCGGAGCTTGGGTAAAACAGGTGTAACAAAAGCCCTGACCAAAAGATTTATTGGTTTTTTTACCACATGCAATACAGTTTATTTGATGTAAATAATTGAAACTTACTTTTTTGTCGATAAATTGGTTGATGGATACGCGCTCCCCGCCAATGGGTAAAACGTATTCCACGGTATCGCTTAAGTCACATGTCATCTTTTTTATATTGCCCTGATATTTCATTATTTATTGAGTTTAGTATTAAGCGTTCTTATTTGGTTTTGGCTTTTAGTACTTTATTAAGCCCCATACCTACTACTGCCTCCAAGATAAGAAAAACGGCATAAGTTGATTATAAACGTCATGTAAGTTCTTCCCCCTAAACTGAAAAGGCGGGGAATTACCGTGCCAAAGGTTCGGGGATGGGGGTTAATTAATTCTGACCACCGGTAGCCTACTACTCGATTAGCGTTTACTGATTCAGTGCTGCATGTGCACTCACCATCTTATACAATTTATCCGATCGGCGTACTTTTTGGGGTACGGGTATCGAGAAAGAATCTCCTTTAACGGTTTCTTCCACTTTTTGCAAATCTACCCTTATTTCAGGAACGGTCATTTTTATTACGCCTGTTGTTGGACCGGTAATTAATATTTCGTCGCCTACTTTTAAGCTTTGAGTTTCCATCGTAAATTCGGCTACACCTATCTTAGGGAAATAGTTGGTACCTTTACCAATGTACATCTTTCTTTTTGTGGCTCTGTTGCCATAGTTGTGACTCCATTCTCCCAGTTTTTGACCCAGATAATAGCCATCCCAAAAACCACGGTTAAAAACGGTAGCCAGTTCTTTGTTCCAATCTTCTATTTTTTTCGGGCCATAGCTACCATCTAAAATAGCATTTAAAGCCGCGTTGTAGGCTTTAACTACGGTGTGCACATACTCGGGTCCTCTGGCACGTCCTTCTATTTTAAAAACGCGTACACCAGCATCTACCATCTTGTTTAAAAAATGAATGGTCTTTAAATCCTTGGGCGACATGATATATTCGTTGTCCACTTCCAATTCCTGTCCGGTTTCCTTGTCGGTAACGATATAGCTGCGTCGGCATGTTTGCAGGCAAGCACCGCGGTTGGCCGATGATTGGGTGTTATGCAGGCTCAGGTAGCATTTACCCGAAACTGCCATGCACAAGGCTCCATGACAAAACATTTCTATTTGAATAAGATTTCCGTTGGGCCCTTTTATCTGTTGCAATTGAATTTGATGGTATATCTGTGCCACCTGATCCATATCCAGCTCCCGGGCCAGCACCACCACATCGGCAAACCGGGCATAAAACTTTAGCGCTTCAATATTGGATATGTTGAGTTGGGTGCTCAGGTGCACCTCAATGCCAATTTCTCGGGCAAAGGAAATGGCCGAAACATCAGAGGCTATTACAGCCGATATGAGTGCTTCTTTGGCCGCCAATATAATTTTTCGCATCAGGTTAAGATCCTGATCATAGAGCACCGTGTTTACGGTAAGATAGGTTTTAACATTATGTTGTTTGGCTATCTTCACTATTTGATGCAAATCGTCAACGGTAAAGTTGTTGCTCGATCGGGAACGCATGTTTAATCCCTCAATGCCAAAATAAACAGAATTGGCTCCTCCCTGAATGGCCGCGCGAAGTGATTCGTAAGAACCAACAGGTGCCATTATTTCAAATTCTTCTCGCTTCATCTTTTATGTAAAAATCAATAGGGCGCAAAGGTACTTATTTTAGTAAAAATAAAAATCCGCAGCGCCCTGAATCATTTATACGATTGTACACTAGTTGGGGAAACTGCGGAATGAATAAGCGCAATAGGCTTAATATAAGAAAAATGTGAGGCTAAAGGGTAGTTTAGGATAGGTAATGTTTTAAAGGATTTATTTCCATCCTCTTACACCACCGGCTATAAGAGATATCAGAAGTAAGACCACAAAAATGAAAAATATAATTTTTGCAATTTCAACGGCTCCGGCTGCAATACCTCCAAAGCCAAATATAGCGGCTATAATGGCAATAATAAAAAATGTGATTGCTAAACGTAACATAACAGTAAGTTTTAAGATGAATTAAAATTTAAGACCAACAGATATCTGGATTACCCTGTTTTTGGCATCACCCAGCATATCGTACGAGAACTCATCGTCTTTAGCTACCTGACAAAGACCCAGGTTATAGTTTAAACCAATAATTAACGGATCTAAATCAAAGCCCAGGCCGGCCGTAAGACCATAATCAAGCGATTTAAAATTTTTTCGATCAACATCGTCCTCCGAATTCACTTCAAATTCGCCAAATATATCGGCATCTGTTTTAAGATTGGCATTAATTAAATAACCTACATATGGACCCAATTGAAATTCAAAATCTTCGGATAAATTGAATACTAATTTAACGGGAACATTGATATAATTTAAATTGAATTTTGTTTCACCATCGGCAACTCCGTCATATTCCACTTTAATACCCTGCCGCGAATATAGAAGTTCGGGCTGTATGGCAAATGATTCGGTAAGAGATATCTTGTTGTATACCCCAACATTAAATCCAATTTTCATGTTTTTATCGTTATTATCGTCGATGCTGAGGGTTGATAAATTGACCCCTCCTTTTACACCAACTGAAGACTCCTGTGCTTTAATGCTGCTTACCATGAAAAGACTTGCCACAGTAAAATATATAAATGCTTTTTTCATAATCATTTGATTTTAATTTTTTAAAGTGCGTGTTTATTTTTCTATTTCACCTATATCTCCTTTTTCGGCTGCTTTCTTTAATTTTTTATTGGCATAAATAGCCACTTCTACCCGCCGGTTCAGTCTTCTGCCCTCTTCGGTGGCATTATCGGCTATCGGCATCGCTTCGCCATGACCCACTATGGTGAATCTTTTGTTGGCTACGTTGCGATCTGTAAGTTGGTCAACTACGGATTTGGCTCGTTCTTCCGATAACTTTTGATTGTATCCCTCGGCTCCTTTGCTATCGGTATGGCCTTCAATAAGAATCTCCGTGTCGTCGTACTTGTTAAGCACCTTGGCTAATTCTTCTATGTTTTTTTTCGAAGGTTCGGTGAGTTGCGATGAATCGAAACCGAACAAAATGCCTGAATCAAAGGTGATTTTAATCCCTTCTCCTATTCGCTCTACTTCGGCGCCTTCCAGATCTTTTTGAAGTTCTTCGGTTTGCATGTCCATGTACTTGCCTATAAGTGCTCCGGCGGCACCTCCTATCATGGCACCAAAAATTACGCCTTTAGCGGTATTGTCCGATCCCGAACCTATGACTCCGCCTATGGCACCTCCGGCACCTGCTCCTACGGCTCCACCTTTAAGTGTTTTGGTTGAGTTGCAGCCTCCTAAAATTACTATCAACCATATCATCAAAAGTGAAGCGAGTTTCTTTGCTAATTTCTTTGCTTTCATTGTTTTCTGTTTTGCATTTACAACCCTAAAAAGGTAATAAACGTGCCACATCGTAAATGCCCGCTTATTGTTAGACTAAAACCATAGATAATCAGTCTGTTATGCAATTGTTTAAGATTGAGGCAGTATAATGAATGGATGCTTTTTTTGATTAAGTTTTTCTACATGTTGAGGTGGGCGATACACAACAAGTAAAGCATTTGTAATATAACCTGCCTCTTCATAAAATTTATGAAGAGGGCACCAAAGGTCGATTTCTTATTTATAAACTACGCAATGCTATCTTAAAGCAGTATATTGTGGTTTGTGCAATGATATTTATTTTTTAAAATCATGAATTATGATAGACGAATTATATAAAACGGCCATATCTTTAAAAAATCAGTTAATGGAACTTCTTCCAGAGCTTCTACTGGCCTTATTTGTGCTTATTTTAGGGTACTTATTTGCAAGGGTAGTTAAGTATTTGATAGTTCGTTTGGTACGCTATACAAACCGGATAATCAATCAAAAATTTGAGCAAATAAATATTGAGCAGTCCGCTCCTTACATTGGTATGGGTTTTTTCTGGTTTATTATGCTGGCTACATTTATTTTAATAACCGATTTACTTGGTTTAACTGTTTTTACACAAGGATTAGAAACCATATTTATTTATACACCCAATATACTTGCTGCCACAGTAATCGTATTTGTTGCGATGGTTTTTGGTAAGTTCATTGCAAAAACCATAGCTACCATTGCTACTCAAATTGGTTTTAGATATGGTAACAGCCTCGGAAAAATTACGCAATACCTCATTATCTTTTCTGCCATCATTATAGCCATTGACCAGTTGGGTATCGAGGTCACTTTTCTTATACAGATGATGAATATTACCATGGCTGCTGTGTTTTTTGCGGCGGCTTTTGCTTTTGGATTGGGTGCCAAAACTTCGGTGAGTAATATTTTGGCTTCTTTTTATGTACGTAAAATTTTTAAAGAGGGCGATTCCATTCGCATAGGCGATGTAGAAGGAGTAATAGCGAGAATTGATGCCACCGTAGTTAAAGTAGATACCGATACCGGGCAGTTTTTTATACCGGCAAAGTCATTCAACGAAATGCAATCGGTTTTGATAAAAAAGCAGTAAACAATGGATACAGATAAAGTTTTATTGGAACAGTATGTATGCTCGCATCCTAAAGAGGCGGTGCGAGATATAGAAAGATTAAAGGATGACGAAAAAGCGGTTGTTCTGGCAGAATTACCCCATGAGCTAAGCCTTTCGGTTTTGAGTATAATGAATCGCTATTTAGCTGCGAAAAGTATAGAACGGATGAATTTAGATTTAGCCATTGCTTTATTCGATAAAATGGAGATTACACCCGCCGAATCTATATTACGAAGGTGCGATCCACAATTGGCGAATAAAATAATGGATGCCATTGCCCCCCCAAAAGCAAGCCTGATACGCCAAAAGTTAAAGGTCAAAGAAGATACGGTTGCATCGTTTATGAATCCTATTGTATTTGCCCTAAAAAAACACCGCAGGGCAGAGGAAGCGCTACGGCTTATAAAGCAAGTAAAAAAAGGGGTGAGCACCTTTGTATGCGTTGTGGACGAACACGATAATTATGTGGGGATAGTGATGTTACACGAACTTTTATTTGCGGATAGTAGTACTAAAATAGCAGCCATAATTAAAACCGATAGTCCTTGCTTTTCTGCAGATACCGACATAGAATCCTTAAGCAAAAATACTGTATGGCAGCAATACAGATCGGTTCCTGTAATCGATAGCAATGGCAAACTGGTGGGTATGTTGGATTTTAAAACGGTAGATAAAAACACAAGGGATCCCCAAATGGAATTGACCCAACAAATAATAGAAACAAGTAATTCGCTGGGAGAGCTATACAGCATTGGTTTGTCGGGTTTTCTGCATGTTATCGGTAAATAGTGATAGGAGTGAATGTGGCTTTTCCGGTATTGCAACGACTACATAAAATTTAAGGTATGGACAATAATACAGCTGCGATAAAAAAGCATCTCGTTAAAGAATATTTTCTGCATTTCCCAATGGAAGCGGCAAGGGTCATGAATTCATTTCCTACGGATAAAATATTGCATTACCTGGAAATAATGCCCGTAGATACAATCGTTCCGGTTTTTTGTAAGATGAACCCGGAAATAGCGGCAGTGGCCGCCAAAACCATGGACCAAAAATTATTTAAAAAGGTGTTTACAAAAGTAGATACCCCTTTGGCCGCACGTTTACTCTCGCGATTAAATAAAGAGGATGTTAAAAAAAGACTGAAATGGCTGCCCCCGGTTAAGGCGCGCGAAATAGAAGATTTTTTGACCTACGGACCGGATACGGCAGGTTACATCATGGAAACCGGGGTAATTGTATTCCATCCCGATAATGTGGTTCAGGACGTACTGGATCGGATCCGCAAACTTGGCGACGATAGGATACGAAGCATATACATCATTGATGATGATGGGTATCTGCTGGGTAAAATACCCATACAAACCATTGCTATTTCGCAGCCTGGCGATACCTTGCGTCATCTATATATCGACGCACCACGGGTAAATGCAATGGACGATCGCGAGGATGCCCTGGAAATTATGGAAAAGGAAAATCTGCTGCAAGTGCCCGTTACCGACATTAATAACAAATTGTTGGGAATCATTAAAAACGATGCTCTGATGAGTGCGGTAAAAATGGAATCTACAGAAAATGTGCAGGCCATGTTTGGTGCGGGCCGCGAAGAGAGAGCCCTCTCGAAGGTTTCGTATGCCGTAAAAAAAAGGCTACCGTGGTTACAGGTTAACCTGGCAACTGCCTTTATAGCCTCTATGGTAGTAGGGGTGTTTGAAGATACCATTGCACAAATAACTATTTTAGCCATCTTCCTGCCGGTTGTAGCCGGCCAATCCGGAAATACCGGTTCACAGGCTTTGGCCGTTACCATGCGCGGCTTAGCACTACGGGAAATCAGGATATCGCAGTGGTTTGTTGTGGCTCGGAAAGAACTGTTTGTGGGTTTTATCAACGGTGTTGCTGTGGCATTGACTACCGGTACCATCGTATTTTTTTGGTCGTCATCGGCCGGTATAGCCATTGTTATTGCTATTTCAATGGTATTGTCGATGATGGTAGCCGGTTTTTCGGGTGCCGGCATTCCCATGGCGTTAAAGGCCATAGGGCAGGATCCCGCCACATCCTCATCCATCCTATTAACCACCGTTACGGATATTACCGGCTTTTTTAGCTTTTTGGGCTTGGCCACCGTGCTGATGTCGGTGCTGGGTATAGCCTCTTAAAAACCAACTAACGCTAACATAACCTGTTTCGCATTTTCGCAGGGCTCCCATGGGCTTTTTTTGAATAAAAACGTTTATCCGGTAAATTTTCCGAAATGTGCCCGAATATGATGGATAGCCCATTTGCTGCACGATTAAAAAATACTACTTTTATGTATTATAGTTCTGCCGTAATGTACTATATTTAAGTATTAAAATAACCGCATGCAAAGTCGAAATAAAGGCAAGTGAGGTGAGGTTATTTAAAAGTTGGCAACAAGCTGGAGAACATAAGTCTTGCTTGTGACGTATTAATTAATTATATTTGTACGTAATTTAATTTGAAGATTATGGACGCTAAATTAACGTTGAGATTAAATGAAAATGTTATCGAGAGAGCTAAAACTTATGCTCGCAGTCATAAGATTAGCCTTTCAAAAATGATTGAATCTTATCTTGATAGCGTTACTAAGCAAAAAGAAGAGGAGAAAAAGTATTCAATTACTCCACTCGTTGAGAGTTTAAGTGGTGTGATTGAATTGCCTACTGACTTTGATTACAAAAATGAGTATCGTGATTATTTAGAGGAAAAATATAAATGAAAAAGCTATTCGTCGATACAAACATTGTGATTGATTTATTATCACGGAGAGAGCCATTTTTTGAAGAAGCTGCAACCTTATTTTCACTGGCGGACAAAAAGCGAATTGAATTAACAATATCATCTTTGACAATCGCTAATACCAGTTATGTATTATTGCGTCAAATGGATTCTAATAAAGCCAAATCAATATTAAGAAAACTTAGATTGATTGTTAAAATATTACCATTGGATGATAAAATTGTCGGATTAGCTTTGAATGATGAGACTTTCTCAGATTTCGAAGATGGACTTCAATATTTCACGGCAATTGAGAACATACAGGAATTGATCATTACAAGGAATTTAAGAGATTTTAAAAATTCAAAGTTGCCGACAATGACAGCTAAACAATTTATTGAAACACTTGATTAAGGCCAGTTGCCAACAATGTACAAAAATAATAGCCGAGGCAGCGGAAAATTCAAGGGTTGTAGCCCGCTTTGGCTTTTCTTTAGCTTGAAAAGTTTGTAGTCCGCATTTGGCTACTATTCTGATACTGAACGTTGGGCACATTCTTGTACCAACCGTTGGGCACAATTAAAAAACCAACCGAAATGAACTACGACAAGCAAAAATATAAGGTTTGGAACTGGAAAAGTCCTGTGATATTGCATTGGATTATAAATCCAGGACTGGTAATTAATGAATTAATTTTGGGACAGACAATTCCAAAAGTAATGTTAATCGAGCGAGACGGAAAAAAAACTTTTTATCAACGTTCTTTAGTTCCATGTCCTCACTGTGGAGAACTGCATTCAGGATTAAAATATTCTGCTCAAAACAAGACCGCGTTTAAAAACTGGTTTGGTTTTTACTGTGACAATTGTAAGGAAATAATACCAGTACAGAGAAATCTGACTGCATTAATTATATTGACAATTACTTTTCCTATTTGGGGATGGTTTAAACAATCAATAAAACAGCAGTGGTTAGACAAACAACCTGACAGATATAAAAACTTGAATCTTGAAATTATTGAAAAGAAAAATACAACAAAGAATTGGTTAAAATCAGGCCTTTTCTTTGGACTATTTATGTTTATTACAATGCAAGTTATACTCCCATTAATTAAAGGTGAGGAGATTACTCAGAAAAATTTTTTGATTGGAATACCATTATGGCTGATTTGCGGACTTGGTTGGGGATTAACTATGAAATGGTGGATGAATAAAAAGGGGAAAGAAAATACAGCCCATAACAATGTACAAAAATAATAGCCTAAATAGTAGTAAATTCAGGGTTTGTAGCCCGCCTTGGCCTTTCTGCACCTTGAAATTTTCGCGGTCCGCAATCGGCTACTATTCTTGTACCAACCGTTGTAGCTAATGCCAAGAAAGAGAGCCGTACGGAGATAAAGGAAGTTAATTCCATTAAATATGCGGGAAATAATTCGTATATTTACCGCAAAATGCTAAAAATTTATGCCAAAATATATCTACGAGTATGATAAATGGCCTGAGTTTACTTGGGATGACAAGAAAATTGTTGTGACTTTAGGGAAAGTCCGTCATCTGCAAGGAAAGATTTTCGGACAAATGAGTGCACTTGGATTTTCAATAAAAGAGGAAACAATTTTATCGACTTTGACCCTTGATGTTTTAAAATCTTCCGAGATAGAAGGTGAATTTCTAAATCAAGAACAAGTTCGTTCTTCAATAGCCAAGAGACTTGGATTGGATTATGCGGGTATTGTTCATGTTGACAGGAGCGTGGAAGGTGTTGTAGAAATGATGCTTCATGCAACGCAAAGGTATAATATGACTCTTGACCATGAACGAATTTTTGGCTGGCATGCATCTTTATTTCCGACTGGTTGGAGTGGCATGCATCGGATTGATACAGGATGTTATCGTGATGGTGAAACGCAAGTCGTATCAGGTCCGATGGGAAAAGAAAAAATACATTTTCAGGCACCACCAGCAGAAATAGTTAAAAAAGAAATGGATGTGTTTTTAGATTGGATTGAAAAAGAAAGTAATATTGATGGCGTTTTAAAAGCGGCAATTGCACATTTTTGGTTTATAATAATCCATCCATTTGATGATGGAAACGGACGAATTGCAAGAGCAATATCAGACATGTTGCTTGCTCGTTCGGAGGAAAGTCCTCAGAGATTTTATAGTTTATCAAACCAGATTCTAATTGAGAAAAAGACATATTATGAGATATTGCAAAAAGTTCAGCATAGCTCTGGAGACATAACAGATTGGTTGGACTGGTTTTTAAATTGTTTGTTTCGCGCCTTGGAGAACACAGAAGAAACATTAAAACGTGTGCTTCGAAAAACTGACTTTTGGGATAAAAATAAAGAGACTATATTAAATAGCAGACAAAGATTAATTTTAAATAAGCTATTTGATGGGTTTGATGGTAAATTGAAATCATCTAAATGGGCTAAGATTACCAAATGTTCGGCGGATACAGCACTTAGAGATATAAAAGATTTGATTGAAAAAGGAATTCTAAAACAAGAAGAATCAGGCGGTAGAAGCACAAATTACGAACTGACAGAAGAATGGAGAATGCACTAGCTACAACATTTTGTATAAGTAATGGCAGGGGTATTGCTAAATTTCAAGGTTTCAAGCCTGCTCAAACTGCATAGCGGCTAATCAGGAAAGCACCACGCAATCGGCTACTATTCTTGTACCGAACGTTGTGCTTAATACAAGAAGACACCCAGCAAAACAGAAAATATCATGACAATAGTAGATTTAGGATATAATGACACTTTCGAAAATTAATAAAATAAAATTATCTTAAGATGTAGAAATTGGACGAACAATAGATGAGCATAAGAAAATATATAGCGTAAAGAACGAGAAGGGAAAATTTGAAGCTGAGATTACAGGAAATCTTAGGTTCACTGCTAAAAGTTGTGAGGAGTTGCCTGCTGTTGGAGATTGGCTTATGTTGTTAACGTTGTGATTCTGATTTTGAAGTTGCCAGAATTTATCCTAAAAATACTACTTTGGTTTTACTCCGCATCCACTTTAAAAATCACATCGAAGCCACTGTCTTTTGTTGAGTTGTTAAGCTGAAAAAACAGGAAGCGGAAGAGTTCATATTCCAATTTCACTTCGTACTTCGACATATCATTTTCGACTGTTTCGCCAAAACGCTGTTCGTAGCTCACAAACAAATCGTTGGTTATGTATTTGCCTACAACCACGGTGGCGTTATCGAAAGTGCCATCGCTTTTTACTTCAATATAATCTACATCCAACTTGTCGCCCAAAAAATTGCTTAGTTGCGATGAGAGTACTGAAGCTGCTGCTTTGGTTGCCAAGTCGGTTTTGCCACCCACGTTTTCCTGTTGATTCAAAGTTAGCTCGTTCATGGCCTTTCCAAAAAGGATATACGATAGGGCATCACCTTCGCTAATGGAACTACCGTCCAGCGTAAAGTCAACCGTAGGCTCTTCGCTTGTTCCGCCAACAGAAACGGTTATTTCTTGTTCCACTTTTTGGCTGTTTCGGAAAGAGTAGGATGCTTTTATATTCATGTGGGGTGTTAATTCTTCGCCACCCTGGAAGCTGACGGCACCTTCCTTTATTACAAATGTTTTACCTAACAAATCGTACTGCCCACGCACAATCTCAACCGATCCGAAAAGCTCAAAAAAATCGGCATGTTTAATCATTTCAAGGTTACCGGAAAGCTCAATGCGCATATCTTCATTTTTTACCCATGTGTTTTTTGGGATGTTAAGCTTTACGGTGCCGGTAACGTAGTTAAAGTAATCAAAGTTTACACTGTCCACTTTGGTGCTATCAATCTGTTGTGCTACCATGGTATCCATCGAAAGAGCCATTTTTTCCATCTCCCGCACCAAAATGGGTTTTGGTATTTCGGGGCCACCTCCTTTTTGCATCATCGCCATTACGGCCGGTAAATAAATCCTGGCCTCGGGGATGGTGAGGTCACCGTCGAAAACCACATCGCCTTTTTTTCCGCCGATACTTGCTTTGCCTGTAAGTTCCATGTTAAACTGTTGGTGATCTACAGGATTAAAACGGTCGAAGAGAAGTGACATGGTGGAGTTGCTTACATCGCCCTTGTAAAAGTCGGAGTTAAAACGCATCTCACCGGTACCGGTCACGTTTCCGTCGTTGCTTTGAATAATCAGGGTATCCAGGTTTATTTTGTCGCGCAAAAAATTTATGGTAAATTCAATGTTTCGATAGTCGATACCGTATTCAGGAATTTTAACCAGGGCATCCTTTAATTTTACCGCACCTTTCAGGTCAGGCGATTCAGGTGTTCCCTTTACATCTATCCGGCCATTCAGTTGGCCTTTGATTTGTTCGGCTACATCAAAGGTTTTCAAAACGCTTAAGGGGAATTTTTCGATGCGTAGTTCGGCGTTAACAGAATCTTTGGTATCGTAATTAAAACGCATACTATCTAATGCAAGCTGAACGGGGAATACCCCCGACATGGCTATTCGACCACTATCCTGCGGCACAATGAGGGCTTCCGCTTTTAGCCTGTTTTGTTTGTAGTTAATGCTTGCGTTCACATCGGTAAATCGGTAATCGCTCAGTACGGCATCGTTCCATTTTACATCTCCTTGCAATAGGGGGGCTGTTGCCGATCCATTTATTTCTACATCCGTATTAATGGATCCCGAAGCTTGTATTTCGGAATCAATGGAATTGAGTATTTCGCCTACATCTACATTGGCCACCTTCAATTTAAAATCTTGCTGTCCGTTGCGACTTATGTGGCCATTGGCTACAATATACTGCGCACTGTCCGAAACCCCCGAGGCCAACTTAAAATTGTTGATGCGATAATCCATCGAGTCTATTTGAATAACAGCAGGGGCTTGTTGTAAGGTAAAATGTTGATTTTTAAAATCAATCTCCCAGCCGTGCAAAATAACCTTTAGTGCCTTTCCCGGATTAATTGTGGCCTCTAACTGTGTGCTGGCATCTTTGGCCGTCATGCGGGCATTTACACGCAACGAATCAGAAATGGCGTCCACCTTAACACTTACGGAATCCACGCTTAAATTGCCGGCATTTAAATCCCCAGCAAACAAATGTGCGTTGAGGCTTGTATCCGATTTTGTTAATAAGGCATTGGCATCCAAGCGCATTATAGCTACGTAAATACTGTCGTAGGTGGTTTTGTCCAGTGTTACTTCGGTTTGCAGGTGTAGTGAGTCGAGCCTACCTTGTGCATGCGCTTTTATGCTTCCTTGCGATTGTACCTGAATGCCCGGCATAAAGGGGGCAAGCTCCTCGAGGCTGCTAAAATCAGCCCATAAGGAAATGTCGGAATATGATGCCAGGCTGTAATTGCCCTTGGCATTTAGCTCAACATGTTGGGTAAACAGATTTAGCGTATCTATGGTTATATTTTCGTTATGGTATCCCACCCTGGCCAACAAGGTGTCCAACTTAAGTTGGTAGACATGCGATGGTGAAAATACCAATTCGGCATCGGCCTGCATTGTTTTTGGCTCAAATCCTTTTCCATGGACCATGGCTTTTAGGTTGATGTTCGATTGTAAACTGTCGTTACCTGTAAGTTGAGCCAAATCGAGGTTGTTAACGGACAGCTCAAAATCGTAGCCGGGCGTTTTGTTTAGGTTGCGTATTTGAGGCTGTAACTTAAAAGCGCCAAAAGCCCCTTCACCTTGCGCTATCCCATTTAAATTACCTTGATTCAGCTGAAAGGTAAAATAAAGTTTATCTACTTTTTTGCCTTGAACCAAAACATTATTAAAATCGCCATCCACTTTAACGCGTGCCGTTTCCGGTTTTGTTCCTGTACCGTCAAGCAGCAAAGTACCGTTTAATAAATGGTTTAGCGCTTTATCACCCGTCCAATGGGCTACATCTATGTTTTTAAACGAAGCGTTTAATTTATACCCCAAGCTTACCTCGTTTTGATCTTGGATAAAAGCGATGAGCTGGGATGCTTGCAGCTTGATATTTATTCGCTCGCCTTTATCTTCCATCTGCACGGTAGCTTCCAGGGAATCATTCTTTAACGAAGCATCGAACGAAAATACCGGTGTGGCAGGGATTTGTAGTCCCGGAAGGAAAAACTCAAACTCTTGCAGTTTTAAGGGGTCGCTGTTGAGCTGTGCTGTGGCAGCGGTATCCGGCTGCTCGTTGTATTGTGCTTTTCCTTGTAGTTTATTGCGAGCCGTTTTCAGATATAAATCTCCGAGTACAATTCTTTGTTCGTTTCTATTGAATTGCAGACTAAGCTTTTGCAATGTTACTTGCGGGTGCTGACTTACAAAGGAGAAATGTTTCAATTGTACCTCCTGTTCCTCGGGAGTGTAGCTTAGGGAAAGCTCCGTGTTTAAATCCTCTATCCGTTGCGGGAGGATGGTGTCGGGCGACTGGATGTGCACGCTACCTTCGCTCAGCTTAAACTGAGACAGATATAGAGCCAATGAACCCGATGACGCGGTGGTATCTGCTCCCTGTGTATCAGATGGTTTAACAATATGCTGAACGTTCCACGTGGAATCCTTCATTTGTTTGAGAAAAACCAAAGGTTTATGAATATGGAAATGATGAACACGCAATTCGCTATGCAGCAATGGCAGTAAATTATAACCGACATCAATTTGTGTGATATGAGCCAGTGTATCATTATTTACATCGGTAAGCAGTACACCTTTTAACCGGATATTGCCAAAAAAATTGCCTTCGATGGCATTGATATGCACCGCACCTTGTACAAACGACGAAGCTTGTTCGGAAGCTATACCAGCCAGTTTTTTCTTTACCGGGCCGGTTTGAATCAGCAGCAATGCCAATACCAATAGGGCAACAAGGGCAAGTAAAAACCACCCTATTATACGGACGCTATATGTGAGAATTTTCTTCATTTTTTAAAATGCTTGTCCTACGCTGATAAAAAATTGGGCACTTTTCTTTTCGTTCCAAACCGGAAAACCCACATCAAAGCGCACGGGACCTATGGGCGTGTCAATGCGCAAGCCGGTTCCAACGGCATAGCTTAAATCCCCTAATTTGTACTCGTATGGCTTATTCCACACCTTGCCACCTTCAATAAATACTACGGTGCTCAAGCGCCAAAAGAGGTGATAACGGGCCTCTGCATTGGCTTCAAAAATACTGTTACCACCTAATGGGGTGCCACTTTCGCGCTTGGGTCCTAACTGGGCACGTGCCCAACCGCGGATAGAATTGCTACCTCCGGAATAAAACCTGTCTTCTACCGGAATAAAGCCATGGGCATCCGTAGATTGTATGCCACCCGCCATACCCCTAAGAGCCAACACCACATCACCTACTTTTTGGTAGGTGCGCACATCGGCCCACAAGCGGGTATAATTAAAATCACCCCCAAATAAAAAACCGTTGAGCTTAAACCCTAAGGATACCTGCATGCCTTTATCGGGCGAAAACTTAGGCGTTGAACTATTAAAGCCGATGCTGGTAAGAATACCTGATTTGTTGTAGGGGAAATTCTTTTTTGTGGGGTCGGGCAATTCCAGGTCGCCTTCTTCAACGCGTTGTTGCACATTTTCGAGGTAATAACTCAACGTACTCGTTAAATTACGGTTAAAACGATACGAAACCGGAACGTTAACACCATAGGTACGTGTGTTGTACCCAGGTTCATTTTTTCGGTTGAGAAAGGGGTGGATGGTTAAGCTGCTTTTGGTACCGAAAAGCTGAGGCTGTATCCATCGTATACTAACATGATAGGGTTCCAAGGCCGAATGTTTGGCATAGAAGTTAAGTCGCCGGGCTCCACCTAAAAAGCCCCGGTAGTTAATGTCGATAAAGCCTCGTATTTTATCTTCGGTTCCATAACCTGCGCCAAAGCGCGATGAAAGGCGTGGTGCCTCCTCAATGTAAATTTTAATAGGTATGCTGCTGTGGGGTGCGCTGTCATTTTTTAGGGGTAATACGCTCACTACCCGAAATAATTGCAGATGATACAAGTTTTGGCGTGCGTCCGAAAGCTCCGATTTATCGTACACATCTCCTTTTTCATATTTAAGTTGTTTTCGGATAAGGGCATCACTTGCGTGTTGGTTGCCTTCTATTATCGTTTTGCCCACGTAACATAACGGGCCGGTTTGTACGCTGTAAAATATATCCGTTGCAAAAGTATCCGGTCGTAAATTTAAATCATAATCCACCTCCACGTAGGCATATCCCATGTTCATATAAGCATCCTGGATAATTTGTATATCGTTGTTGATCTCTTTGTCTCTGAAACGCTCCCCTTTTTTAAGGGCAATATTTTTAAATATGATCTGATGAATTGAGTCGGTATTTATCTCCGGGGTATTAGGGCCATAGCTTATACCTACGCTGTCAACGATAACGGCTCGTCCTTCTTCAACATCAATTTGAAGTTTTAAAATCTTTTTTTTATCGTTTACAATTAAACTGTCTATCGATGATTTAACCCTAATAAAACCTTCGCTTTGATAAATCCTTTGTAAACGCAGCATATCCAGATTAACCAGTTCTCTGTTAAAAAGAAATGGTTCTTTTTTCAGCAGCACCTTTTCAAGGTAGGATACCTCTTTAAGTGCCATGTTCTCTAATAAATAATCTTTTTCGAGTGTTTTGTTGCCTTTAAACTTTATTTGGCGTACCTCAAAATTGTCCTGCGCATTTAATGCCGAAACGCTCAGGATAAGCAACGAAATGAATAGATGTAAATAACGAAAGTGCATAGCAGATTATTTATTAAAGCAACTATCAATAATGCTTGTAAACCGGACAGTTTGTGTTTTGTTTAGGCCACGACTTCTTATTTTTACCCCTGTTTAGTGCATACAGCCTTTTATACCTCAGCGGCAATATCAGTTACCGAAGCCGGTGATATCAGACCATTGTCTGCCGCATGATGGGCTGCTTCAAGGGTGGTTGGTGTAAACAGGATGGGTATTTTTTCTTTCCACAGCTCTTCGCTTATTTTTTTCATTTTCCGGTTTTTTACCTTTTTTACTGTGCGAATATAAATGGTTATCACTCTTTTGGGGTACTTGCGGGCAATTCGGGTATAAATATCCGTGTCGTGTTGACCGTTGTCGCCAATAAGTACAAAGTTAATATTTGGGTAGGTTTTAAAAAGGAGGTCTATTTTTTCAAATTTATGTTCGTGGGTTCCGCCACCCGACTTCCATAGTTTTAGCAGACCCGCTTTAAATTCACGCAGCAAAAAAACTCCTTTGGGCAATTTATGGTGCGCACAAAAATCGACCAACAAATCGTAGAGAGCCCACTCGCTGCTCGAAATATAAAAAAAAGGATTGCATTTACCGCCGCTCACTCCTTTGCTTAAGGCGCGATAAAAGGCATCAACGCCCGGAAAAGGCTTTCGGGTGAGCGCGTTACGCAACAGCATGAGCCTTAGCTTGCGTAAAAACTGTGTGGAATGGCTTACCAAAATGGTATCATCAATATCAGATATCACGCCAAAATCTACATCCGTTCCAGGAATAAGCACCTCGCCCCAACCCGATACCGCCTTGGGTTCAGTTGATGCGTTGTTTGGCATCACCGCCTTGCAAGCTACCCATTGGCTTTGTGGCAGTGCTGGCAGTGCTGCCTTGCTTAAGGTACACGAAAAAAGACCATTATCGTTGCTAAGCGTTTCTTGCGCTGTGTTGGCAAGCTCTATACGAACCTTGGCGCCGGGAATTTGATCACTCGAATACCGCTTTATCATAGAAAGTATATTTTGCCATGTGGAGTTCTGTTTATCGGGTTTGGCCAGTCCTTTGTCCTCAGTAAGGCAACCGCTCACCATAGCTTTTCCTTCACTGCAAAAGCCACGATAAATAATGACTTTTGGAACACCAAGCCAGCCTAAGCGATGTTTAAGTATAACTTTTAATCGTCCGGGTAAGCTTCTCTTTTTTTGTTTTAAAAATTCTAATTCATTGGATTGTTTCTGCATATATCGGCTTCTTTATTGTAGCTTTCGGGTGGAAACATTGAAAAGATACATAACACATGCCAAATAAACCAATGCAACAAAAACAAAAAATCATATTTGTTATCAACCCCATATCCGGCGACCTGGACAAAAGCTTGCTCGAAGAAGAAATTCGTTGTTTTGCCGACAGCGAAAATTTTTGGTTCCATATTTATCGCACCACAGGCACTAACGATTCGATTAAAATCAGTGAACTCATTAAAACCCACACACCGGATATAGTAGTTGCAGCAGGAGGCGACGGAACCTGCAACATGGTGGGGCAACTACTGCTTAATTCCTCTATAAGAATGGGTGTTTTACCCTCCGGTTCGGCCAATGGACTGGCGATGGAACTTTGCATCCCTGCCCCAATTAAAAAAGCATTACAAACCATCATCCATGGGAGCCCAAAACCTATAGATGTTATCCGGATAAATAAGAATTATATATCCCTGCATTTGAGCGATATTGGTGTTAATGCTAAAGTGGTGCAGCGTTTTCAGAAGGACACAGTACGAGGATTTTGGGGCTATGGTAAACATTTGATTGCTGAGTTGATGGATGCTAAACCGATAAAATTCAGCCTCATTTTAGATGGAAGAGAAATATCGAAATCGGCTTATATGATTGTTTTGGCCAATGCGTCGCAATACGGTACAGGCGCAAACATCAACCCTAAGGGCAAGCCGGGGGATGGAGTTTTTGAAGTTGTTTTAATACGCGCCCACTCAATAGGTCATCTGTTGCGCATGATTATTCCTTTTTTTACCAAATCAATTGACCAACTTGACTATATTGAGGTGTACAGCTGTAAAAAGGCCATTTTAAAAACAAATAAAAATCAGGTTGTGCAGATTGATGGCGAAGTTATTGGAAGTATTAAGGAAGTGGAGGCAGAAATTATAGAAAAGGCCGTGCAGGTGATGGTGCCACAATATGCGCTAACGGATAATACATAGTTGCGGCTTTAGTCCGTACCTTTGTGAGTAAGATTTACAATGTATTGTATATGATACAATTAAGCTTTGTTATAAAAGCCTTGAATGAAAATTTACTTTAATACATTGCACTGGCAATTTTGAACAAGTCAAAAACCTGGTTGGTTTTGGCTTATACATCTTGGGGTACTTTTATATACAAACAGCGAAACAAACTATACACTTGTGATATGAGCAAAAATTGGAAAATTGTATTAGTGGTTATAGTGCTCTTAATAGGGCTTAGGGTAGCACTCCCGTTTGCGGTAAAATATTATGTAAACAAAACATTAAGCGATTTGGAAGGATTTACAGGTAGCGTGGACGATGTGGATTTACATTTGTACAGAGGTGCTTACATTATTCATAAGCTCAATATTAAGCAAACCGGCGATAGCATACCCATTCCTTTTATCGACATAAGAGAAATTGATTTGTCGGTACATTGGAAAGCTTTGTTTAACAGTTCCATTGTAGGTGAAGTTATATTAAATGAGCCCATCGTTAATTTTGCCATTGCCGAGAGCCCCGAGGGTGAAGGAGATAAAAAGGTGAGTCAGGACGGGTCGGAGGAGGACTGGACAAAAGTACTGGACGAGCTGATTCCACTAAAAATTAACCGTTTTGAGATACAAGGTGGGACGGTGGCATTTAAAGATTTTACCAGGCAACCGGTAGTAGATATTAAATTAGATTCACTGCATATACGAGCTACCAATTTAAGCAGTGTTACCGATAGTAAACAAGAACTGCCCGCAACGCTCACTGCCAAGGCTATTTCGTTGGGTGGTGGTAAGTTAAATATAAACAGCCGTTTAAATATTGTAAAGGTGGTACCCGATTTCGACATCGATTTGAAGTTTGAACGGGTTGATTTAACCGCACTCAATAATTTTATTAAAGCCTACACCAATACCGATGTAGAAAGAGGTACATTTAGTTTGTATGCCGAATTGGTAGCGAAAGACGGAAATATGAAAGGCTATGTAAAACCCATTATCGAAAATTTAAAAATTATTGATTGGGACAAGGAAGAGGGCGGTTTTTTTCAAAAAATATGGGAAAGCGTGGTAGGTTTTACTGCCGAAGTGCTAGAAAACCAGCCCAAGGACAGGTTTGCCACCAGGGTACCCATCAAGGGGAATTTGAATCAAGCGGATATTAAAATATGGCCCACCGTATGGAATGTGTTTAAAAATGCTTTTATACAAGCGTTTAAAAAAAATGTAGACCATTCTATCGATTTCTTTCAGGACGATAAATAAATGCTAGATTAACCATAATAGTTACAACCATTATAAAAGTTTATAATACAGGTATGAAAAACGACATTCTTCTGAAAACTGCACTCAGTTTATTTATTCTTTCCATCGTATTGGTTATCGCTATTTTAGCCAAGAACGTGCTGGTTCCATTTGTTATTAGTGTTTTTATTATGTACCTGCTGTATCCTTTAGTATCTAAACTGGAACGCAACGGTGTACATCGCATTATTGCTATTATTTTGGTTCTGTTTGTTACGGTTATAGTAGTGGGTGGCATTTCGGTATTTGTTGCTGTACAGGTATCCAACACAAGTGTCGATTTTTCGGAGATAAAACAACAGCTGGATACCAAAGCCGATGATGTGCAGGGATTTTTGGCAGATAAACTGGGTGTTAATACCAGCACAATGGATCACTACTTGTCACAGGTTTCTGATAATTTGTTATCCTTTGTAGAAAATAAGGCAGGTACCTTATTTTCAGCTACCACCACCACATTGTTTCAGCTGTTTGTGCTGCCTGTTTTTGTGTTTTTTATGCTTTATTATCGCACCAAGGTGGCCTATTTTATATTCAGGTTGGTAGGGCGAAAGCACAAGACCAAAGCAGTACATGTACTGCGCCAGATATCCACGGTAACCGCCAGATACATGGCAGGACTGTTTATTGTAGTATTAATTTTGGCTGTTTTAAATGTGTCAGGCTTATTGATAATTGGAGTACGCTATGCGATAATTTTTGGAATTATAGCAGCGGTACTAAATATAATACCTTATTTTGGTACTTTTATAGGTGGCTCACTTCCTGTTTTGTATGTGTTGCTTTCTGAACCTGACCCTTTCTCTACGGTACTCAAGATTATCATTTTATTTAGCGCAGTACAATTTCTCGAGAATAACCTTATTACACCAAACATTGTTTCCAACAACATTAAACTTAACCCATTGGCTATCATCATTAGTTTGTTGTTAGGTAATCTTATATGGGGTATGGGAGGTATGCTTATAGCTGTACCCATGCTGGCTATTGTAAAAATTATAATGCACAATGTAGATGATTTAAAACCCTTTGCTTATTTAATAGGAACGCATGGGGTAGAAAAGCATAGCATTAAAATAAAACCCATTTGGAAGAGTATGCGTAAATTTATTGGATATGAAAAAAAGTAAGCTGAAAGATAGCGTTAACAATGCGTTTAGTATAATTAAAAAATCGGCATTAAACTTTGGCTCCAACCGGCCCATGGATTTGGCCGGAACCACAGCTTATTTTGCTATTTTTTCCATTGTGCCCATCATCATTATTATTATTTCGGTTTTTGGCTACCTAACAGGTGAGGCATCCATACGCCAGAAGCTTTTTGAGGAGCTCAATGTATTGATAGGTTCCAATAGTACGGCTTTGCTAAAAGATGCCATTGAGAACTATCAGATAACCGAAAACAGTACTTTTGGAACTATATTGGGCGTTAGTTTTTTTCTGGTTTCGGCCACCACACTTTTTAGTTCGCTCCAAAATTCCATAAACTACATATGGCGTGTTCAGGTAAAATCGGATCTTAAAACAAATATTTTTAAGTTGCTAAAAGATAGAGTTTTGTCCTTTGGCATGATTCTAAGTCTTGGATTTATACTATTGGTATCCTTAATTCTGGATGCTTCCATTGCCTTTTTAAAAGATTTTTTGGCCACCTATTTTAGTCCAAAATTTATTGTGCTGGCTCAATTGACTAACGTAGTTTTAACCCTGGCTATTATCACCTGTGTATTTGCATTTATTTATCGATTTTTGCCCGATGTAAAGGTAAAGTGGAGTGCCGCTTGGTTTGGGGCATTTTTAACGGCCATATTGTTTACACTGGGTAAATTTTTAATAGGATTGTTTATTGGTAGCAGCAACATGGGGGCGGTTTACGGAACCGCCGGTGCTTTTATCGCCATTTTGATTTGGATATTTTACGCCTCACTTATTTTTTATTTTGGTGTTGAATTATCTAATCAGTATAGCCGGTTTTACAAGCATAATATTAAGCCATTAAACTTTGCTGTTCCGTTTGAAATTAACACCCTTAAAAAATCATAAGTCGTTTTACGCATCTGCGCGTTCACTTATTTATACAGAGTAGTATAATCGGTAGGCAGCACTCGTTATTTGTCAAATAGATAGGTAGTGATGTTTTTGTTGTGAATTAAGTGCTTTAAAACCTAAGCACAAAGGGCACAACGTATGTTCAACGGGTACTAAGTAAAATGGTGCAGATCGGGTTACTTATGTGGTAAAAAATTACAAGCAATAAAAAAACGGATTCGCAAGAATCCGTTTATAATTATCTTGTCATAGTCTTCTTCCACGTATAATGGATATCAGTATTGAAATTACTGCAAACACTAGTAAAACATGGATAAGATAGCCCACGGAAAATACAAAAAATCCAAGAAGCCAGCCTAGGATAAGAATTACGGCGATTAAATAAAGTAAGGATCTCATCCTCCTATAGTTTATTTATTTCATCCACTAATTCCTGACGAGCCTTACCGGTTTTTTTCTGTAAGCGGCCGAGGAGTTCATCTTCTTTTCCTTCTACATAAGTTAAATCATCATCGGTTAAGTCTCCATACTTCTGTTTGATTTTACCTTTCATTTCATTCCAATTTCCTTTAATCTGTAACTTGTCCATAATTGTTATATTTTAAGTGAATAATTAATATTCTTGCGGTACAATTCATAACACGGCTAAATGTGCTTTCTAATTATCGTATCAAAACTGTGCCAAAAAGGACGGCTAATGTATGTATCTGTTTTTGAATGTGATACGTGATGATAGGTGCTTGTGTTTGTATATTGCTTAAGCTATTGTGTGTATTCTTTTACTCACATAAAGGGGGTGTTAAAAAATAGCAATGGTTTTAAGCCCCGATAAAACGGACTTCCACCAATAATTAAAAATGGATCTTTTTTTATTCCTTTCAAAAGCAATAGTGCCTTCGCGAAATTCCTTACTGTTTTTTAAATTTTCGTTGTGTACCGCAAAGGAATTTACAATGAACGAGGTCACGCCCTTTTTGCTGAAATCATCTTTATCCAGTATTGAAATTTTTAAATCGTCGTATTCAAACACCAAGCTTCCTCCGGAACTATCGTTGTTGTAGGTAAAGTCGAAAGCCATATTTTTAATGTTTCCTTGATTGGCCTCTACAAAGGCATTTTGTTTTATGATGGGATTAAAAGACCTAACGGGCATTGAACCCATTTGTCCCTTTGCACGATATGGTTTGGGGTATTCTTTGTTTGGGAAGTTAAAGTCTGCTTGCAATAAAGCTTCACCCATTACCCTGGCTTGTGCCTGCATAGTGGTAGGCTTTGTTATTAGGCTGTCGATAGTGCTGGCATGGTTTATCCGTGCACTAAGATCTTTAAAATAAATGGTTCCCGCCTTATCCGACGCATCTACACGCTCGGAATAAATGATATGGGCTTGGTCAATAAAAAAAGAATCGCAGTGCAGTCCTATGGGCAGGGCATTGAGCATGGTCATAGGCAATTTGTTGTCCGGTTTTTGTGGAAGAGGCAGGCGCTTGTCTTTAAATGCTTCTCCCTGAAAATTACCTATTCGGCCTTCAGAAAAAACAAGTGCTGTATTACTCAGTAAGCTTTTTAAACGAATTGTGTTTAGTTCCAGGTCTTTAAAAGTAAAATCAAACCAATCGGTTTCGAAACCTGTAGTACGACCCATCTCATATTTGGAGTACAACGATAGCAGGTTCAGTTCGTCCACGTTCAATTTCATTTTATCCGAATCGTAAGCCAGGTTATTGTATTTGATGGCGTACAGGCCCTTGCCAAAATTAAAAACCCCATTCTGCAACGAAAACTGCAAACGGTTGAACGAAGTAGATTGGTAGCTGAACGTGTTGGGCTGTCCGTTTTGTTTGAGCTTATTAATATTGATATTAAAACCGGTGTAGTAAAGCGTATCGGCCATTAATGTGTCGGACGATACCAGAAGCAGAGTGGCATTGCGTATTTTTAATGAGGCAATATCTATGGTTCTGTTATCAGTGTATGATGAGCCTTTTAAATTGCTTTTAAACAATGCCGTATCAATCCGGATATGTGGTTTTTGTAAAATTAAGTTATCAATACCAATATTTCCCTTAAAAAGTAAGGCGAAAAAATGAATGTCCCTTATTTCAATCCGTTTAATGTTAAGGTTTAACAGCCTTAACGAATCCCTTAGTTCAATTTCATTTAAGCTGACTTGCTGTTTAAGCAGTTTTATCTTCACTGTTTTCACGTTTAAGGTAAAACCCGGTACATCCAATTGTTTTACCTTACGTTCTAAATAGGTGGATAAAATGAACGATGCGCAAACAAGAATAAAAAAAACAGCTACGAGAATACCCATAACTGTTTTCAAATTAAATTTTATGTTTTTCATAATTTTAAAATTATGGGGGTGCATTTTAAGGGATTGTCGCTTAACAAAGCGACCTCTTCATACCAGAAAAATACACGTATTTTTCACACGCTATAATTGGCTTAACAGAGGTCTCGCTTATTTTTTAATAAACAGCTATACCTCCCGGGTAGCTTAGATACCAATTACTTAAATTTCACTATTTCTCCTAAAGCTTATTAGCTTTTTGTGATAATTATGGTATTGTGCAAATGCTTAACTCTTAATTCTTCGGGTGCTCATAAATACACCAATAACCGTTACCACTGCACTTACAATCAAGGGTGTCCAATTGGCTTTGCTCACCGCAACGTCTAATCCAAACAGCTTAAACGATTCGGAATCGTTGATAGCCTGAAGGCCAAAAAATACAATTCCTACAATTCCTAAAATCATTACTATTATTCCAATTGCTTTCATAAGTTAAAAAAATTAGTTGAACCACATGCTCACGGTTCAATGATTAACAGATATAATGTGAATATAAGTAAGCTGAAAGTGATAAAATCGTGCCAATTCTTAGAAAATAAATATGCTTCGGTAGGGTAGGATACGTGCCATATAATCCCGAATGGGGTTCAATGTTTAAGTACACTTCCCCGGACTGCCTGTGCACGAGCGCCTTTTTCAAAGTAATTTTTTATATCTTTACAACTAAGCAAAAGAAAAAACGTTTTTATTAAAAATTACAATCTTGTATTTGTGCCTACTATTTATACAGCGTGGGGTTTGCTTTGCTCACTTTTTGCCATAATACGTTTTACATACAGGTTTATATTATTACTTGATGAGCCATACATACAATGAATTTACACAACAGCTTAATGCAGTATCGGCCAAAATTGATGCGTACCTAAGTGCAGATAACAGGAGCGTTGAAGAATTGGAATACCTGGAAAGTTGGCTTTTTAATCAGTCCGAAAAGGTCCGGCTCTCTAAGCTTAACAATGCGGGTTGCGAAACAAATACGCATGTCGAAAATCAAAAAGTAAGTTACGACGCTATTATTATCTGCGATGCACAACTTGTTATTCATCGTTTTTCGGGTCCTTCGTATTATTTCCCGGGTGCACCCAACAGCAACAACTTCAAGTTTGGTATGGATGACCTGATGAGTATAGCAGATAGACAGATATTGCAATCGGCTGTTAATAAGGCAAAGCGTATACTGACAAACCAAGTAGTAGATTTATATTTTACAACACCGGATTGCGTGCAAAGCAGTTGCCAATTTGAGATAGATGCCAAGGCCAGTAATTTTGGGGCTAACCGTGTGGTTATTTTTTTAACCTTTAAAAATAACAGAGAACAGGAATTGGCCAACTATCAGCGTATTATGCTCGACAATCTGCCTGGAATGGACGTATACCTTTTTGATAAAAACTTCTGTTACATTATGGTAGGTGGCAAAGAAAAGGAACGATTTAATTTATCGAACAATGAAATGATAGGCAAAACCCTGTTTGAAGTAGTAGATAAAAAATCGCAACGCAGTCTTTTTCCTTTTTATCATAAAGCCATTAATGGAGAAGCTAGCGAGGGTGAAGTACGATTTAAAAATGAGTTGTATTTTTTGGTTGCCAAACCCATAAAAGACCGAAATAATAATACTGTTGCTGGTATACTGATAGTGCAAAACGTGACGCAGGATAAGGAATTAGAAGAACGTTTAAAGCAAGCCAAAATAGATGCACAAAACGCCAACAAGGCAAAATCTATTTTTATTGCCAATATGAGCCACGAAATTCGCACCCCGCTTAACGCCATTGTGGGTTTTACTGAGCAACTAAAAAAAACAAAACTAAATACGGAGCAACAACACCATTTAAGCTTAATAGAAAAAGCATCGGACCAATTGCTTTATTTGGTTACCGAAATTGTTTTTTTATTTAAGCTGGGGATGGGGCGCGTATATATCGAAAAAATACCATTTTCGCTATCTGAGTTGATCCAGGATATTTATGAGATATGCAGCATTGAGGCAAAAGGAAAAAGCCTGGATTTTATCGTTGACAAAGAACAAGGCTTACCCGATACATTGATCGGTGATCCCCACAGGTTGCGGCAGATTTTAATGAACCTGCTGATAAATGCTATTAAATATACGGATAAAGGAAGCGTTAAATTATTTTGCAACTTGGTGAGCGATTCAAAAAAATCGCTTGCACTATCTTTTACTGTATCCGATACAGGCAGAGGTATTGCCAAAAAGGATTTGCCGCATATTTTCGACGTGTTTGAACAAGGCACCAAGCGAACGCAAAACTTAAGGGGGGGGGCAGGCTTAGGTTTAGGCATAAGTAAAAAGCTCTGCGAATTGCTTGATGCCACTATTTCGGTACAAAGTAAATTAAACGTGGGCTCCGACTTTAAATTAGTCATTCCTTTTAAAAAAGCATCGACTAAACCAAAGGCTGATAAGGGAAAAAAATTTGAGCTACAGGATAAACACCTTAAAAATAAAACAATATTATTGGCCGATGACGATGAACACAGCCTATTGCTGGGTAGTACAATTTTAAAAAGTTGGGGGGCCTATTGTGTTCAGGTAAAAGATGGTCAGGAAGCCCTTACAGCCTTGCAAAAGAAAAGATTCGATGTTGTTTTGCTTGATATCAACATGCCCAAAAAAACGGGTGTGCAGGTAATTAAAAAAATGCGGAGCAATGCAGAAGAGCTTAATCACAAAACACCCACACTTTGCATTACGGCTAATGCCATAACAAGCGATATTAAAAAAAACCTGAAAGTAGGCTTTGACGATTATTTAATAAAACCTTTTGGCGAAACGGAGCTTTACAATAAATTGTGCAATGCGCTGTCTATTGATTTACCGATGCCAAAAACAATAGCTATTCAAACGGATGAAGTGGCCGAAAACTGTAATTACGATTTTTTTGATACCTCAGAATTGCTTAAAACCGCCGAAGGAGACAGGACGTTTTTTAATAAGATGATAGCTAATTTTATTAAAAATGCTGATTCTCTGGCTCAATGTATTCATGATAACTTGGATACCGGCGAATGGGAAACAATTGGAGAAAGTGTGCACAAAGCTATTCCGTCGTTTAAATATTTTGGAATGAACAAAATAGCATCTAATTTTGAGCTAATAGAGGATATAACCCTCAGTAACAAGGAACACGAAAATTTATCAGACATCGTACAACAGGCTCTGGGCGATATTTATAAAACGATAGAACAAGCCAAAGCGGCAATAAAATAAAAGTTTATAACCCGAAACACCCATGTATTTTTACTTTTGGTTACCTATGCAAAAAGCCGCTTAAGATAAAATAAACCTTTTTGAGAGTTTACCCTCTTGTAAAAAAGTTGAACAGAATATGAAACAGATATTACTGATTGATGACGATACCTTTATTTGTGAAATACTGAAAAAGTATCTCGTAAAAAACAATTACATCGTGCACACAGCCTTTTCGGGTAAAAGTGCAAGCGATTTACTAAAAAAACATCATTTCGACCTGGTACTTTGTGATTTCCGCTTACCCGATACCAGTGGATTGGAACTCCTAAAAAAGATAAAAGCACAAAAATCAAGTACCCCTGTAATTATTATTACGGCATATGCCGATGTAAAGGTTGCCGTGCAATTAATGAAAATGGGCGCAACGGATTACATTACCAAACCTATACAGCAGGAGGAATTGCTCAATTTAATTGAAAAGCTTTTTTCGCAACCAACTCCTGTACAAACCGGAAACAGCAACAACGCATCCGACAATGATTTTATAGTAGGCGAAAGTCCTCAAATAAAGCAGGTGATAACACAGGCCAACAGGGTGGCGCCCACCAATATGTCGGTTATTATTGAAGGCGAAACCGGTACAGGTAAGGAGTATATTGCGCGTTATATTCATCAAAATAGTGAGCGAAGTAACAAACCCTTTGTGGCCATTGATTGTGGTGCAATACCCAAAGAATTGGCCAACAGTGAGCTTTTTGGTCACATCAAAGGGTCGTTTACCGGTGCCATAAACGATAAGGAGGGCGTTTTTCAAAGAGCACATGGTGGCACCTTGTTTTTAGACGAAATAGGGAACTTAAGCTACGATATACAATTAAAATTGCTGCGTGTAATTCAAGAACGGGTAGTATCAAAAGTGGGGGATAAAAAGGCACAAAACATCGATATACGCATTATAACGGCCACCAATGAAAATTTAAAATCGGAGCTGCAGGAAAACAAGTTCAGAGAGGATCTGTTCCATCGTTTAAATGAATTCAATATTAAGCTGCCGGCGCTGCGTAACAGAAAACAGGATATACTTCTTTTCGCATCACATTTTTTAAAAAAGGCCAATATTGATTTAAATACCCGGGTATCCGGATTTTCGCCCGATGTGGAAGAGATAATAGTTAAATATCCCTGGTGCGGAAACCTGCGCGAACTGAAAAACGTTGTCAAACGTGCGGTACTAATGAGCAACGGCCACACCATAGAAAAAGAAGTACTGCCGCACGAAATTGTATATCCCGAACCTTCCGCCACTAATTCCAGCGGAACAGCTGAGGTTGAATCCAGTTCCATTTTAAAAAATGCATCGTACGAAATAGAAAAACAACTAATTATAAAAACTATACAGGAGGCAGGTTACAATAAATCCAAAGCCGCCGAAATGTTAAATATTAACCGTAAAACACTGTATAACAAAATTAAATTGTACGATATCGATATGTAAGCAATTACTCCGCAGTAATTACTCCACATTAAAAAATAGCCACAAAGGCACAAAGAACGCATAGAATTCTGGTGAACACGGTGCAGCTTTTGTGATCCTGGCAGCTAGTATTTAATCCAATTCAGAACAAGTTAGGCAGGGAAAGAGAGAAGATAAGCAATAAATTATTATTATCCGGACTTGGAACTTACAGCTGTATCTGAAATGTTTTGGAACGGATGTTGGTATTTATAATAGCGGAATTATAAATGAACGGAGGATGGAAGCGAAAGACCAATATAAAAAAATACTGCTTATAGACGATGATGAAAATTTGGTGAATACGTATAGTGCCATGTTAGAACGTAAAAATTTGGCGGATTACCTTATACCTTTTAGCGATGCCAGCGATGGATTAAGTTATATTCAATCGAAGCCAAAGGCCGACCTACCCCAATACATAGTGCTTGACCTTTATATGCCTCAAATGAATGGATTCGAGTTTTTAAAGCGTTTTCAGCAACTCAACGAAAAGCAAAGTGAAGTAGAGATTTTTGTGTGCACATCGTCCAAAAAAAAGACCGACCGCGATAAGGTAATGCAATATCCCTGTGTTAGTGCCTTCATCCAAAAACCCCTATCCATCGACTTTTTAGAACTGTTAATCAAACACTAAGTGGCTTGTAATAAACTAAGTTGTCAGTTTATAACGAAGCTATTTTGGCACAAGCCCTATACAAGTCTGCAAAAATACACAGGATGAGTAAATCCATGCACAAAATTTTACCTGTCGATTATCTTCAGTGTTTTCGAACTATAATTATAAAGTAACGGTATTTGCTACTCTAACAGTACATTATGTGTTTTATAGGCAAGATGGAGGGTTTTTGGCATTTTTTTAGACTTGATTAAAACAACAACACAATTGTTAAACTTATAAACAAAAGTAAATATGAAATCAAAACTAAGCATCATAACAATATCATTGGCTGCCCTATTAATGATGGCTGCTTTTTATGGCTGCGAAAACAAGGAAAAGAAAACCCCTTTGGAGAAAGCCAAAACCGAATTGGATAAATTAGGTGATAAACTGGATGATATTTCAGAAGACGATCCCAACTTCAAGGACAAGGTAGAAGATGCATGGGATCAATTTGAAGACTCGATGGAAGATATCAACGACGAAATAAAAAAAACGGGTGACAAGGCAGATAAAAAAATGAAAGATGCGGTGGATAATATCGAGGATCAAAGCCGAAAGCTACGCGATAAATTTGAAAATTGGGTCGATAAATCCGGCGACAGCATGGAAGAGGCCGGTGATGATATTAAAGAGGGGTACAACAAAATAAAAGGTGAAATAAAGAAAATGAAAGAGAACCTCGAAATGAAATAAAAAAGTAAAGATTTGTGTTAGTTGTGTAGTAAATATTTACGAGCGAGGCAGGTGATAATTCATCTGCCTTTTTTAATTTTGGAAGGCGAAACAGCCAATAACGGTTAATTATTGTATTTTAGCACAAATTTTATGTATGAACGTAGCCTTAATCGAGTTCAATAATTTTCACGACGAGTGTATCTATTCGCAAGTAGCGTATATAAAATCGAATACCAACAACAAGGTGTTTTTAGTATGCAACTATAGGCTAAAAGATAGAATTGATTATTGGGATTTAATTGACGATGTGCTTTTTGTTAGAAGCAAGCAATGGGGAGTTGGATATGTAAAAATTCTGAATTTTCTACGCAAGAATGCCGTTGAAAGATGCGTTTTTAATAGTGTGCATCATCCATCTGTTTTAAATCTGTTGCGGGTGGCCAGCCGCAAGCGAAAATACTTTGGTTTGATGCACGATAGAAGCAACTTTGCCTCGAAACTTACCAGGCGCTTAAATAAATATATGAGCGCTTACTTTGTGCTCAATGATTATTTGCTCCCAGGAATAGAAACATACCATCAAAGTCCCGTTCCGGTCAGTTCCTTATACACCATTTATTATCAGCAATATAAAATGCTGGATATGGAAAAAGGGGAAAACGAAATATGGGTGCTTATTCCCGGTAAAATGCAAAACTTCCGAAGAGACTACGCTACTTTGTTAAACTCCTTTGTTAAGGGAGATTTAAACCCCAATATTAAATTAATATTTTTAGGACAAAGTATATTTATGCGCGATCACGGCCAAGATATCCGCAAAGATTTTGAACAGCACGACAAAAACAATAATTGTATCTTTTGGGACGCCTTTATCGATAAGGATACGTTTCACACCTACCTTTCGATGGCCGATTATCTACTACCGCTCATTCATACCAATCATCAAACACAGATAGAATATCAAAATAAAATATCCGGAACCTTTAACCTGGCCCTGGGATACGATAAACCCATGATAATGGATGCGTTTTTCGCCCGGTTCAACGATTTTAAATCGAATGCTGTTTTTTATACAATAAAAGATGATTTGGTAACGGAACTTAATTCGCTTAAAACGCCTGATGCGGCAAAAAAAGGGGAGGGGTCAAAGTGGAGCTTTGAAAAGTTGAGTAAAAAATATTTGGATTTTGTTTTGGGTAAAATAGAAAAATGATAAATTGAGGTGGAATGCTGCGATAAAAACCAAATGGCATACTTCTCCATATTCGTATTGCCCTAATATTTTCTTATTTATAGCTAAATTCTTTCCTTTGCCGGCAAATAATTTGGTAGTACAAACCGTTAACAAATAAAAAGATGAACAACATTGCTATAATCCCATTGCGAGCTGGTTCAAAGGGAATTGTAAATAAAAACAGAACAAAAATATTAGGGCGTCCCTTATTTTGTTGGGTATTGACAGAGGCCATTCAAAGTAATTTGGATCACGTATATGTTTTTACGGATGATAAAATAATACAATCGTTTATAGAAGCCGAATATACCTGGACCAATAAAATAACGGTGGTGGAACGCAGTGCCGAGAGTGCTTCAGACACCGCTTCCACCGAGTTGGGGATGATAGAATTGGCCGAAAAATTGTCCTACGGTTTTGATCATTATTTTTTATTGCAAGCCACATCGCCGCTAACCACATACGTTGATATCAATAGGGCCATCAGCACATTAAAAACAGAGGGCGTCGATTCCGTTTTGTCGGCAGTAAAGACCCATCGCTTTATTTGGAACAGCAGAGGGAGAAGCTTAAATTATGATTACATGAATCGACCGCGCCGACAAGATTTTGAAGGTTTGATAATAGAAAATGGTGCGGTTTATGGCTGCACAAAAAAAAGCTTCCAGAAAACAAAGAATAGGCTCGGAGGTCAGGTTCAGCTAATTGAAATGGAGGAAGATACGTTGATAGAGATAGATAGTCCGGAAGATTTGATTATGGTAGAGCAATTATTAAAAAAGAGACTTTTAAAAAATAAAACGCCTGTTGCCGCCATCAAGTACCTGGTAATGGATGTCGATGGGGTGTTTACGGATGCAACCGTGGATTACACCAAAGATGGGGAGTTTTCAAAAACATTTAGCTTTGTAGATGGGATGGGATTGCAAATTCTGCGCGAAAATGGAATTGAGCCCATCATTATGACTTCGGAGAACAGTATGCTGGTAAAAAAGCGGATGGAAAAGCTGAATATTGACAGATGCTATTTGGGCGTTAAAGACAAGTATGCCCTTATAAATAATATGCTACCCCAGCTGGGCGTACGGCGTAATCAATTGGCTTATTTGGGCGACGACATCAACGATATGGCCAATATTTTGTCAGTGGGTTGGGGCTCTTGCCCAAATGATGCAACCAGGGAAGTTGCAAACATTGCCGACATTAAACTAGAGCACAGTGGCGGTAAGGGGGCCATAAGGGAATTGGTGGATTTTTTGATTCGCTTTAACAACAGAGTATAAATGATTGTTAATGTACTATTTTTTTAAGGTATATTGATATACAAAAAATAAAAATAACAGGATGAAGGAACCAAAAGTAATTGCAGAAATTGGATGTAACCACAAGGGCGACATGGACATTGCCAAGGAGTTAGTTCAAATGGCAAAAGTGTTTTGTAAGGCCGATATTGTCAAATTTCAGAAGCGGAGCAACAAGGAGTTGCTGACAGAAGAACAATACAATGCACCTCACCCAAACCCCATGCACTCATACGGACAAACTTATGGCGAGCATAGGGAGTATCTTGAATTTGATATTGAGCAACACAGGGAGTTGAAAGCATATTGCGACCAAATTGGTATTGAGTATTCCACCTCGGTTTGGGACTTGACATCCGCCAAAGAGATGGCATCTATTGAACCAAAGCTACTCAAGATTCCCTCTGCCTGTAATAATAACTTTGCTATGCTCGAGTGGTTGGCACTGAATTACAAGGGCGAAATCCATGTTTCTACAGGTATGACCACAAAGCAGGAAATCGATGAAATCGTTACTTTTTTCCAAAAATTCGATAGAAATAAGGACTTAGTAATTTATAGTTGTACTTCTGGTTATCCGGTACCGTTTGAAGATATTGCTTTATTAGAAATCAATAACCTGAAAGAAAAATACGGCCATCTTGTAAAAGAAATCGGTTTCTCTGGCCACCACTTGGGAATAGCGGTTGACATTGCCGCTTATACTTTGGGTGCCACTTATATTGAACGTCATTATACCTTGGACAGAACATGGAAAGGAACCGATCATTCCGCATCGCTCGAGCCCGATGGATTGCGCAGGTTATGCAGAGATTTAAAAGCGGTAAGCAAGGCTTTGACCTATAAGGAAAAAGATATTTTGGATATAGAAATGGCTCAGCGCGATAAGTTGAAGTACCGCAAATAACCTAACTTGGACAAACCTAAACCAAACAGGATGAGTTTGTAAATATTGGAGGCATACCTTGTTTTGGATTGCCCAGGTAAACGCTGCCCCATTCATCATATATACTTTAAATGCGTAACATATTTTTTATTCATCGTTTTCCGTTTAGCAAGGAGGCTTTTATCAGGGATGAGTTTGAATACTTTATAGACAAAGGCTATAATGTAAAGTATTTGGATATTTCCAATCTTTTAAAAAAGAAGAATATAGGCGTAAAATATCCCGAGACTTTGCAGGAGCATATTATCCCATTTGAAAGTAAAAAAGAGTTTGGGAATTTTTTAATGGATAATAAAGAAGGTTCTGTTATTGTTACGGATGTGGGTTTGCTGTCGAATAGTGCCTGGATGTATGTAGCTGTTTTTAAAGCTAAGCTACCCTATATTCTGTTTGAGCATTCTGTGTTGCCACGGATAAGGACAACAGGCAAACAAGTAAGCAAGGTTAGCCTGCTTAAAATTGGCAAACGTTTTAGGTACGAGAAAATTTATAAGAAACCTGCGGAATTATTGATGTATTGGCTGGCTAAAACAAAACTTTACCCAGCGGAGGTAATCATTACGTCAAAGCCTAAGTTAAGTTCTGAAAAACGAACCTTGAGGGGTCCTAAAACAATTATAAAATATACTGCATCACTCGATTACAATGCCGCCATGGCTGTTGGCGATGAAATAACAGTTAATGAACCCTATGCAGTTTTTGTAGATCAGTATTTTGTGCATCATCCCGATTTTAAAACAAACCATATCGTACATTTTTTCTCGGCCGAGGAGTATTATGGCGAGCTTAATAAATTCTTAAATGATTTTTCGGCGCACACCGGACTTAAAATGGTAATAGCTTCCCATCCACGACGTAGCGAGGAACAAGCAAAGGATTTTGATCCGGAATTTGAGATTTATTACAACAAAACTGCAGAACTTGTAAAGAATAGTACAATAGCGCTAATTCATTTTTCCACGGCCATAAATTATGCAGTTATATTTAAAAAGCCTTTTATGTTGTTGAATTCTTCACTTTTTAAAAATAGCAATGTCAGTGAGGAAGTGATGAGGTTTTCAAAGTATTTTAATAAGGAAGCTGTTAATATGTCTGATTATGAAAACGTGCTGAACAGCTTGGACGAAAAGATTTATGATATTGATGAATCAAAGTACAAAGCGTTTCTGGATTTGTACATCAAGCACCCAAATGCCGAAAATGAAACCTTTAAACATCAAATTGAATTTGCTTTAGCAAGGATAGATACGAAGTTGGATTGAGGAGTTATGAAAAATATTTTTTTTATCGATCGTTTTCCGTTTAACAAGGAATTTTTCATCAGGAACGAGTTTGAGTTTCTGGTTGAGAAAGGGTTTAATGTAAGGTTTTTGGATTTGACCAGATTCTTAAAAAGACAAGAAATTGAATCAAAATTACCTCCCGAGCTAGAGCAGTACGTTGTTAAATTCTCATCTAGAAAAGAGTTTCGGGATTTTATTCACCATAACCTGAACGGTTCGGTCATTATTTCGCGGGTGCCGTACATTACCAGTAGTGCCTGGATGTATTACATAATTTTTAAAAGTAAAATGCCCTATGTAATAATTGAACAAATTTCTTTCCCGTCCATCTATTCCACAAACAAATTAAAAGATCTAAGGCATAGCTATATCAAGTTTTTTAAGAAACTCAATACAAAAAAAATAATAGGCAAGCCCAAAGAGATTTATTATTTCTATGCATCGCTGTTTTACCTAAAATCAGCTCAAATGATTATCTCTTCGAGAATAAAAGGGAAGTCTATCTTTGAAAAGCTAATAGGAAAAAGTACTTCTGTAAAACATGCGTTATCTCCGGATTATAAAGTGGCCATGGAGGTTGAAAATACGGTAAAAATTGATGAGGATTACGCAGTGTTTATCGATCAGTATTTTGTTCATCATCCCGATTTCAAAACCCATCGTATCGTGTATAATTTCACGGCAGAGCAATATTATACCGAGATAAATCAATTTTTATCAGACTTTAAAAAGCGAACTGGTTTAAAAGTTATAATTGCTTCGCACCCCAGAAGACAAGATGTGCACACCGAAGATTTTAAATCGGAATTTGATTTATATTTTAATAAAACGGCAGAATTAATTCAAAAGTCAAAAGTTGTTTTGTTACATTTCTCCACTGCAATAAATTTTGCGGTTATTTTTAAAAAACCTTTTCTTTTGCTTCATTCCGATTTGTTTAATCAAAGCAATGTGTCAACCGGTATTACGATGTTTTCTACTTTTTTCGATAAAGAAACGATTAATATGAGTAATGTGGATGGGGAGTTAATTAGCAATCAATTAAACTTTGTTGATGAAGAGAAGTATAACGAATTTTTAGAGAAATTTATTAAGCACCCTAAAGCAAATGATGAAACATTTAGGGATCAAATATTATATATTTATCGTACACTGGGTAGATGACCTGTTTTCTCAAAATACTTTTCCAGCACCAAAACAGAAATTAATTTTTCCCGCTTTTTGTTTTTGAACTGACTTACATATTTATTTGCATTTATGCGTATCTCTTCCGCTTTTTCGGGATAACGGATATAAAAGTTCAGTTTTTCGTTTAAATCGGAATAATCGTCTTTGATATGTATATAATGGTAGTCGGGCTTTAGGGTGCCCTCCATAAACCAGGTTTCGTATTTAGGTGTTGGCATTACGGCTATGGAGTTTGATGACATAATCCACTTTAAATTGGTGGCTACGTCGTTACCTTCGATGGATAAGATAAACTTATACTTTAATTGTTCGTCGATGGTCAGTTTATCAGTGAGCCAAGTGCTATCAAAATCGGCTTTGTTAACATGTCCTATGTTGCACAACGGGTTTTCAAAGTGCTTCTGGAAAAAATCTATACGGTGTGGTTGGTAGGTCCAAACGTTACCACGCCATACCAGTAGGTTTTTTTTAGCGAGATATGCGTACCGGTCTTTTACAAATATAAAATGGCGTATATAATTAAGGTTCAGTAATATCGAGTTCTTATTATTACCCAATATGGGTCGGCTTTTTACTATTGAAGGATTGGCCGGAACGGTGGTTACATCTCCAAATTTGTATGCCAATTTATGATTGGGGTCAAATAAACGTGTATATCGCCAAGTGTCGAAATAGTAGGTTTTTTCCTCACCCGTAAAAACAAACTCTTTTAAAGATTTTATCGAATCATCAAAGATAATTGTGCTGTTTAATTTGTTGTAATAGTTAACGCGGGAGCTTAAATATTCGGGGCTATATAAGTTTTTACTTTTTATAATGCGATGAATACCGTTTTTATTGAACGGAGGTAAAAGCTTTAACTTTAAATAATTTTTTAAATAATAGGCAGGTTTAAAATTTTTGTGCCCAAAGGTACGTAGTTTCGATATCACTTTCTCAAACCACCGGAGTTGCATGGATATGGAGGCGGTATCCCGTTCCTTCAGTATTTCCAGCAGATATGCGTCAACAAGCTGTACAGATTTATCCAGACTAAATTTTTCTAATACAGTTTCCTTGGCCTGAGCGGCTATTTGTTGGGTAATTTGTGGGTTGTTGAGTACAAATTTTATTTTTTCGTATATGGCGTTGGCATCTTTGGTAGGGATAAAGAATCCGGTTTTCGATTCTTCAACAAGCTCTGCCGCACCATTTACCGGGGTTGTAACTACCGGTACCATTTCCAGCATCGACTCTAAAAGTACATTGGGCATTCCCTCGTATAAGGAGGGTAATACAAAAACATCAGCACCTTTAAACAAGCTATGGATATCTTCGACAAAACCGAGCAGGAATACATGGTTTTTTAGTTCGTTGTCGGCTATTAGTTTGCTCAGGTATTTAAATTGCTTACCGGTTCCGGCGATAAAGAATTTGAAGTCCTCGTTTTTTTCTTTGGCAATTTTTGCAGCCTTTACCAGGTATCCAAAGCCCTTTTGTTTATCCAAGCGACCAGCACTTAATATCACTTTAGTTTGAGGAGTTAACTCGCATATGCTGGCGTAGTTGAACGGTTTTAGGCAAGGTTGCGTTTCCGCTATGCCGTTGTATATCACCTTAACAAAGGTATCGTCCCACCAATTATAGCTGTCGTATATTTTTTTAAGCGAAAGGGAGTTGGTTAAAATACCATGTGAAAAATTTTTAAAAGTAAATTTATATTTCCATTTTTTGGTGATGAGCTGTACGCCCTGACGGCCAATTACCCTGGGCTTGTGTTTGGATAACATGGCGGCAAAACCCGCCACACGTACATCGCGGTTCAGGCTGGCCACGATTACCGATACGCGGTGTTTATTGATGTATTGGGTGAGCTGCAAGGAACTAAACAGGCTAAAGTCGTTGCAATAGTTTATTCTGGTTGTGTCGATACCTTTTTCCTGTGCAGCTTTTATTAACACAGCGTTTCGTCTGCCTCCCACAATTACCTTATGACCAAGTTGCTGTAAACCATGTGCGGTATTAACAATCCATTTTTCGCCACCGCCCCATTTGTTTTTGCCAATGGAGTTAATAAATAATATGGTCATATAATTTGCCTTGTTTTGCTGAAATGCAAAAATAGCATTATTGCGGTAATTTAGTGAAGTATGTTTACTAAATTGTTTATTTCGGAAAGCTCCTTTTTACTTCTGCTGCAATCTGTTCCGGAGTAATATCTACCAGGCATTTTTTAATTTCTTTTAATTTGCATTTGGTGTTGCCATGTTTGCTGCATGGCTGGCAGGGCAATCCTAAATTAAAAACCTTCATTTTTTCGCCCGTAGGAAAACCAAATGCCGTAGGTCCCATGATAGCACATCCCGGCAGGTCGAAGAGGTCGGCGGCATGTAAAAAACCCGTATCGCCGCTTATCACGTATTTTGATAGCGAAGTAACACAAAAGCTCTCTAACAGCGAAGTTTTGCCCGCCAGGTTAAGTACCCTGTCGGGTGCGCTGTCGGCAATGTCCTGGCAAAAGTGATCATCGGGTCCCGCCAGTATGGTAAAATGGAAATCGGGCAGAAGGGCGATCAGTTTTTTCCAATACGCAACAGGCCACCTTTTGAGTTCCCAGGCAGCCGATGGCACCAGGGTAATGGACTTGCTTGATTGCCCTTTAAGCAGATCCTGGCACTTCTCCTCTGTTTTTTCAGGAAACACCCAGTTGTTGTGTGGCGTATAAAAATTGGTAATGTCCCATTTGTTGAGGGGTTTTCGGAACGATTCGAATGCCCGGAAAGGATTGGGTAGCAGATTTATCTGAAAGTTGAAAAGCAGCATACGCTTTAGTCTCTCTTTACGGCGTGTGATGAGTTGGCTGCCTATGCCAAAGGGGCAAATAATGGTTTTAAGTACGTTGGATCGTATGTTGCTGTGTGCATCGTAAACGCGGGTATAACCTTCTTTTTTTAAGGCCAGGGCCAGTTTTATGAGCCCGCCCATGCCGTCTTCGCGGTCGAACTCGATAAGGCGGTCAATCCGGGGATCTATTCTTAGTAGTGAAGCCAAATCTTTACGCACTATCCAGTGCACTTCGCAATCCGCATAATGGTTTTTAAAACCGGCAGTTACCGACATACACTGAATAATATCGCCGATGGAGCTTAGCCTGATGATTAATATTTTTTCCAAAAATTCGCTTGTTTAGTATTCCGATCAAAATAATTGTACGTCGAAGTCATTTTTTGTTTATGCTCCCCGTTCACCGCTATGAATTTTTCCAAACTTTACGCTCTCCGCTTTTTTATGCTCCTTGACCCTATCAGCAAGCACTCAGCACCACGCACCCAGCTCCACGCTCCACGCTTACTCCCTGCCCATTAAAACGGTAGCACTGTTGTTATTACACTCAAAAACACCCTCGCTACATTCAAAAAAACTTTCTTTACCATCTTTACCTATCACCCTAACTTTTCCTTTTGTTAAGATAGATACAATGGGGGCATGACCTTTTAATACCGTAAAGCTTCCATCTACTCCCGGCAACTGTATAAAACCCACATCGGCCGAGTATAATGTTTTTTCGGGTGTTATTATTTTTAAGTGTAAGTCCATAAAAATAGTTTATTTCTATTTATTTCCTTTTCTTTTCGCTCTCTGCTCTTCCTTTCCACTCTCCGTACTCTGTTGTCTTCGTTCTCTGCTGTACCCCTTCTACTATAGGCCTACTTCTTGACACTGGCCAGTAATTTCTCCCCTTTTTCAATAGCCTGTTCAATGGTACCTACCAGGTTAAAAGCTGCTTCGGGATATTGATCTACCTCGCCATCAATAATCATGTTAAAGCCTTTGATGGTATCCTCTATGCTAACAATTACCCCTTTTAATCCGGTAAACTGCTCGGCTACGTGGAAAGGTTGCGACAGGAAGCGCTGCACACGACGTGCCCGGTGCACCACCAGCTTATCTTCCTCCGACAGTTCTTCCATGCCCAGAATAGCAATAATATCTTGAAGTTCGGTATATCGCTGTAGAATTTCCTTTACACGTTGTGCTGTTTGGTAATGCTCATCTCCAACTATATCGGGGGATAATATTCTGGATGTTGAATCCAGCGGATCCACAGCCGGATAGATACCTTGCTCGGCAATTTTACGGCTAAGTACAGTAGTGGCATCTAAGTGCGAAAATGTGGTGGCCGGTGCAGGGTCTGTAAGGTCATCAGCTGGTACATAAACGGCCTGTACTGATGTAATGGAACCATTTTTTGTTGAGGTGATTCGCTCTTGCAATTCACCCATTTCGGAAGAAAGTGTTGGCTGGTAGCCTACCGCAGAGGGCATCCGTCCCAAAAGTGCCGACACCTCGGAACCGGCCTGTGTAAACCGGAATATATTATCTACAAACAAAAGAATGTCGCGACCGGTTCCGGTTCCATCACCGTCCCTAAAGCTTTCGGCAATACTTAATCCTGAGAGGGCCACACGCGCACGTGCCCCGGGAGGCTCGTTCATTTGGCCAAAAACCATGGTCAATTGCGACTTGTCCAGGGCTTTTTTATCAACCTTTGAAAGATCCCAGCTGCCTTCTTCCATGCTCTTTTTAAACTCCTCGCCATAATCCACGATACCCGCTTCAATCATTTCGCGCAACAAATCGTTTCCTTCACGGGTTCGCTCACCTACGCCGGCAAATACGGATAAGCCGTCGTATCCCATGGCAATGTTGTTTATTAGTTCCTGTATGAGCACTGTTTTACCCACGCCGGCACCACCAAACAAACCAATTTTACCGCCTTTGGCATACGGCTCAATCAAGTCGATTACCTTTATACCGGTAAAAAGGATTTCAGTATCGGTAGAAAGATCTTCGAATTTGGGCGGATCGCGATGAATGGGGGTGCCTTTATCTTTTACAATTTCGCCTATACCGTCAATGGCTTTTCCGGTAACATTAAGCAGCCTTCCTTTAACCAGGTTGGCCGGTGGCATTATAATGGGTTGCCCGGTAGGCACAACGGTCATGCCACGCATTAAACCGTCTGTAGCGTCCATCGAAATACAACGAATGGTGTGCTCACCGATATGTTGCTGACACTCTATGGTAATTTTTTCCCCATTGTCCCGGGTGATCTCTAATGCGTCTAAAATATTGGGAAGTTCCTGTTGGTTCAGTTCAAAGCTAACATCTATAACAGGACCCACTACTTGAATTATTTTACCTTCTATTTGTGCCATATGGTATTTTTATTTTATGATTGCTACTTAATTCGTTGCATTAATTGACTTGCATAATCCATTAATTCGTTTTTAACCACCTGCTGACCATCAACTTTGGTCAAACAACTTATGGCAGTATCGTAATAGGCTTGCATTTTAATTTTTGATTCGGTATCGACAGATAGTTTTTGGTAAATTTTTTTCACCGCTGTTATTTTCTGCTCACAATCGAAATGTTTTACGGTAACCCATTTGTTTAGGTTACTTTTTTCTTGGTTTTCGGCTTTTCGTAAAGCAGTGAGTAGTAAAAAAGTTTTTTTGTTGGCTATGATGTCACCCCCTATTTTTTTTCCGAAAGTCTGTTGATTACCAAAACTGTCCAAATAATCATCCTGCAATTGAAAAGCCATGCCAATGTTTATACCGAATTGATAAATAAGTTCGGCATCTTGGTGGGGTGCATTGGCCAAAATGGCACCTAACTTTAAACTGCCGGCTAACAAAAGGGCGGTTTTAAGGCGTATCATTTCCAGGTATTCATCAACGCTTACATCGCTACGTGTTTCGAATTCCATATCGTATTGTTGCCCTTCGCAAACCCCCAGCGCCACGCTGTTAAAAAGTGCAATGGCCTGAGGCAGTTTTTTTTCATCACAGCGGCAAATAAACTGATGGGCTTTTATCATCATAGCGTCGCCCGATAGGATGGCGGCATTGGCATTCCATTTTTCATGCACCGTGGGCTTATTCCTGCGCACTTGAGCATTGTCCATAATGTCATCGTGCAAAAGGGTAAAGTTATGAAATATCTCTAATCCCAAAGCCGGGTATAACACCGTTGTAATATCTTTACCAAACAATTGTGCGGCCATCAAACACAGCACAGGTCTAATCCGTTTACCGCCCTGGGCCAAAGTATAGGCAATGGGGGCATAGAGCTGTTTTGGTTCACCATTAAAATTGATGCTGTTTAACTCGCTGTTTACCAGCTCTTGAATGTGTTTAATGTTGTGCATAAATATTATTCTTCGGTTTGTGAGTTAGGGCTTATTCGTTTTGTTTCGCTGTTTTTTATTCTTAAGTCCGCAATCTCTATGTCCTCGTCTTCGTTGTATATTTGTAATAACGGTTCTTTAAACGATTTGTTGGTAATAATTTTTTCTAAGGATAACAACAAGGAGGGCAACAGTATTAAATTGGATAGTAGCGCGATGAGTAAAGTTACCGCCACCAGAATGCCCAAAGCTACCGTACCGCCAAAGCTTGAAAAACCAAAAATACCAAAACCAAAAAACAAGATAATGGACGTGTATATCATGCTCACACCGGTTTCTTTGAGCGCCAGTACTGTGGCAGCTTTTATACTCCAGTTGGTTTCGCTTAGCTCCTGGCGGTATTTGGCCAGGTAATGTATTGTATCATCAACGGAAATTCCGAAGGCAATACTAAATACCAGTATGGTGGATGGTTTAATGGGAATACCAAAATATCCCATAAGGGCGGCAGTAGAGATAAGCGGTATTACGTTAGGTATCAGCGAAACCAGCACCATCCGTTTCGACGAAAACATCCAGGCCATAAAAGAGGCAATCAGTAGAATGGCTAAAAACAGGCTGGTGAAGAGATTACGTATAAGGTATTTTGTGCCTTTAAAAAACAATACGCTGGCACCTGTAACGGTAGTTTGATATTTGTCCTCAGGAAATATTTCGTTTATATTTTCTTGTACCGTTGTATTGAGGTCGGTCATTTTAGTGGTACCTATATCTTTTATCCTAAAACTCATTCTGGTTTTTTGCTTGAGCGAATCCAAAAATGAGTTGATGACACTCGACTGTTGTCCGCTCCCCTTTGATACATACGAAAGCAAAAAATTACGTTCCTGCTTGCTGGGGATACTATAATACTTTGGGTTGCCATTATAAAACGCCTGGCGTGCAAACTTAACCACTTCGGATAAGGCGATAGCACCGGAGATATCAGGATGCGCGGACAGCTTTTGATGCAATTGATCCAACTTTTTTAAATTGGAAGTTCTTAATGCCGTATTGGCTTTTTTGCTATCTATCATTATCTCCAACGGCATCAGGCCGTCAAAGTTATCTTCAAAAAACACTAAATCTAAGTACAGCGGATCGTGATGCGGAATATCGTCGAGCATGTAACCCGTTGTTTTTATATTCGCTATGCCAATGGCGCCCAGTATCAGTACCAGTCCTGTGGTTATGTAAACCGAACGTCTGTGATTAAGGGTTATGTGTACCAGCTTATCTACCATCTTGTTTACCGTTTTGTTATTCAAGTGGTTTAGATGCCGATCCTGAGGTACGGATAAAAAACTGAAAATAATGGGGATAAGCAATATGGATAAAATAAAAACACCGATAATGTTGATAGCGGCTATAATGCCAAACTCTACCAAAATACGGCTGCTGGTAAATATAAAAGTGGCAAATCCACTGGCTGTTGTAAGGTTAGTTAAAAAGGTGGCATTACCAATTTTACATATTACGCGTTGCAGGGCTTTTATTTTGTTACCGTGTTGTTTAAATTCCTGATGGTATTTATTGAGCAGAAAAACGGAGTTGGGAATACCTATTACAATAATAAGAGGCGGTATCATGCCAGTTAATATGGTAATTTTAAAACCCAAAAGCGCTTGCGTACCCACTACCCAAATAACTGCCATGCCCACTACCAGCATCGAAAACATGACCACTTTAAAGGATCGGAAAAACAGAAACATAATAACAGCGGTTATGCCTAATGCTAAAAAAATAAACATGTTCAGTTCTTTTTTTATCATCTCGGCAGTGGTTACCCTAATATAGGGCAAGCCCGAATAATGCAGGTCTATTTTCGTGTTGCGGGTGTAATTTTCGCCGGCTTTTACTATTTCATTTATCAGCGCCACTCTTTCCGGACTTTGCAGTATTTCAGGTTCCAGCGTAATGGCCATCAAGTAGGCATCCTTATTTTTATTGTAAATGTTTCCTTTGTAAAAAGGTAGTTCGTAAAATCTGTTTTTGATGGAGTCCAGTTCGTGTTGAGCGTTGATCTCCTCATTGAACAAGGGTTTGAGATCAAACTGTTTAAGTTCCGTATTTTTTACAAGATCAAAAGATTCTGATACCGAAAAAACCGAGCTCACCCCTTCTATTGAATTTACATCAGCCCTTAGTTGATTCCAGTATTTAAAGTGTTCCAGTTGAAAGAAGTTTTTGTCTTTTACCCCTATCACCATTAAGTTGCCCTCGTTGCTAAAAACCTTTTCAAAGGCTTCATATTCTAAATAAGTAGGGTCGTCTTCGGGTAGCAATGGAGCATACTGGTACGACATTTCAACACCTGTGCCTTTGTAAGCAAAAAAGGCAGTAATAATAAATAAGATACTTAAAAACAGTATTCTGTTTTTTAATATAGTGCGTGCAATAAAAATCCACATATTGTGTTACAATGTTTAAAATAAGTAAGAAGATAACGCTTTAAAGGTTTTTTTGTTATCAAATTATAAGGCCTTCAAGTTCAACCAGCACATCGCTTTGATGAGAAATACCATTTACAAAAAAAACATTTATACCGGGGAGTGAACTCTTAATCAACTCTTCAACCTTTGTATAATCTTCTCTCTGATCTACGGTTACTTTTAAATAACTGAACTCACCTTTGGTGTGCAGGTGAGTGTGGCTGCTATCTTTGAGTGATACAATACTTTTTAGACTTTGAAGGGTTTGCTGTTCAATATCTTTATTCGATTTACCTATTGCTTCATTATCTGCCGCCAGCTTATTGCCGGGGCTGCTGGTAAACCATAGTTCGTTTTTACCATCTACAACCTGCTTGCTGTTTAAACCGGGATGGTCGTTGACCCAATCCATAGCTGCTTTCGGTATTTCTTTAGTTGTAACTACATCGTTATTTACAGCAAAAGCTATAAAATCAATTAGTAGGGTAGCGTTGTAATTATATCTGTTTCTGGCAAGAGGTTTTCCATTTACAAACAATGGTGGTTCGTAATAAAAATTCTGTACTTCGTTAAATAATTGTAATCCATCTTGGGCCTCAACCGGAGTATCTGTGTTTGGGTGGGGAGTGGGGATATAATTCCACTGTTGATGGATATGACCGAAGTTCATGTCTTCGGCCATTAATATTTGCTCCGAAAGATCGAAACAGCGTTGTGCCGAAAAAAGCAGCGAATCTTCTTGAAATGATATTCCCCCAGAGAATATTTCGATACCATTTTCGCTTTCAGCAGTTACATACGGATGTTTGAGCAAGGTTTTATACTGTATCTTAACATCCATATCATAAATTTGATATTGCATGGTAAATTCGCTGTCATCGCAAATTGGACTAAATAGTATCGAATAAGCCGGAACCTTGTTTTTAAAAACTTTTTTAATGGTCTCTTGCACATAGTCGTACTCATCCGTAAAATTTTTGCTGTGCACACTATTTACAGTTACATCCAGCTTAACAATTTGCTTGTTCTTGTTTTCATTTATTATGGCTTCAAGCGTCGTTTGAACCCTGATTTCAAAAGTATTACCCTTGCCTGCTTCCTTTATTTTTACAACTCTCATTCTTTTAAAAAAAAATTTAGCACAAATTTATCTTTATTATTGATTAAGGCCACATTTGAGGGCTGAATTTTTTGGCATCCGGTGGTTTTCAACAAATTTATAAACAATTTTAGTAACCTATTGGTATAAGTGCGCGTAACAAGGGGGTAAACACAAATTATTTTTAAGATATAAAACGATGAAAAAGCACGTACTGTTATTATTAATTTTTATCCTGATTGTGCCAAAGGTTGGCTTTGGCCAGGTAGAAAAATACAAATCGGTATTTACCTTAAACTTTATTAGATATATAGGATGGCCCGAAGATGCAAAAACAGGCGATTTTGTAATTGGCGTATTAAGGCATGACAAAATAGCCGAGTTGTTGGCATCGCAATCGAGTGGGAAAAAATTTGGACACCAGAATGTGGTTATTAAAAGTTTTAAATCGGTTGACGACGTGAGTAACTGTCAGGTTTTGTATGTATCGTCAAGTATTAATTTTTCGCGACACGCCGAAACCCTGCTTTCCAAAATTGGAAAAACCGCTTTAGTAGTAACGGAAAGTGAAGGAGCTACCAAACACGGAGCTGTAATTAATTTTGTAGTGCGCGACCAGACCTTAAAATTTGAAATTGATAATGCCAACGCTCAAAAATATGGCCTCAGCATCAGTTCAAAACTATCAGAAATGACTGCCGCTATCCAAAAGTAAATCACAATAAGTTTCAACGAGGCTATCTGAAGTTTAGCATCAGAAAAATAACATTTTAAAATAAACGATGTGAATTGCTTTCCTTTATTAGCATAATATGCAGTTGGTAGAAGTAGCTGTCAAATTTCAAATTATGCAAATTTATTTTACACATCCAGAGAATAAATATAGGAGAGTTTTAACTATACAGCAGGATTACTAAGGAACAAATAACAACAATGAGATGAAATTAAAATTGAATATAGCGCAAAAGCTGATGGCCGGTATCGGTATTATTCTTGTGGCAATTATGATTAATGGTGTTGCCACTTATATTACTTTAAACAATAGCCGTAGCTTAAGTGATGAAATAACCCAGGTTTACAGCCCTTCACAACAGAATATTCAGTTGTTCAAGGATATGATAATTAATTCGAGAGCACTTATTAAGAGCTGGGTGTTTATTGACAGGCAGCCCGGTACAGCCGATAAGTTAACCCTTGAAAACTTACATGCTAATGATTACCCCAGCGTTATCAAGGAACTAGATGCTAACAAAACAAACTGGGACAAAGCGGATCAGGCAACTTTTGATGCCATTAAACTTAAAACGGACTCACTTTTCCAGCGGCACCAGTATGTAATGAGTAGCTTGAACACTTTTGAGGCCTACGACGATGTGATGATTATTTTTGACGTGGAACCTATGGTGGGAGAAGATGGTGAGATAATGGAAAAGAGTAATGCTATTATCAAAGAGTTAGAGATATTGGAGCATAAGTTCGGTAATTTGAATACAGCGGCGTTAAAAGAAATGGATGAATCGTTCAGGTGGTTTGGCGGTTTTGTCATCTTTATGATAGTATTACTGGTTTCAATAGCCTCTGCTATTGCTTATTGGCTTTACAATAGTATTATTAAACCTTTAAACAAAGCTGTGGTGTTTACCCAAGCAATTGGTAAGGGTAATTTGATGGCTCAATTGGATGTGGATCAGGACGATGAAATAGGTAAGATGGCCGAGGCCTTGAAAGCTATGGCTTCTAACATAAAAAACATTGTTATTTCTATCAAGGAAAATGCGAATGACTTGGTTTCGAGTGGACAAAATGTAAAAAACAGTTCCGTTCAGCTTAGCAAAGGATCTGCCGACCAGGCGGCCTCGGCCGAAGAGGTTTCTACATCCATAGAAGAGATGGTGGCGAATATCGATCAGAATACAGATAACGCTGTGCAGACCGAAAAAATTACGGTAGAAACGGCTAAGGATGTAAAAGTAGCGGATAAGTTGTCTACGGAAGCGGCCGAAGCCATGAAGAGTGTGGCCGGTAAAATTACCATCATTGGCGACATTGCCTTCCAAACGAATATATTGGCACTGAACGCAGCCGTTGAGGCGGCCAGAGCAGGAGAGCACGGACGCGGCTTTTCGGTAGTTGCGGCCGAGGTGCGTAAACTGGCCGAAAGAAGCAAACTGGCCGCCGACGAAATACATAACCTGGTTAATGGTGGCTTAAAAGTGTCGCAGGAATCAGGGGAAAAAGCACGTTTGTTGGTACCCGACATTGAAACAACAACACAGCTGATAAAAGAGATTTCTGCGGCCAGTCTGGAGCAAAAAACCGGAGCTGAACAAATTAATATGGCTATGCAGCAACTTAACCTCATTACTCAGGAAAATGCTTCCTCCTCCGATGAGCTTACTCAAAGTGCTGAACAGTTGGCGGTGCTGGCCGATAAACTAAAAAAGGCGGTGAGCTTTTTTATGATAGGCGAAATGGAGGAGATACATTCCGTTGCTAAGGAAAATACGGCAAATGATAATAGGATAAAACAAACGGAACGCGCCAAAGAATCAACTCCTCAAAAAGCCAAAGATAACCAGCCTAAAGGTAATTTGATAGATTTGGAAATGGAAATGGATATGGATAATTACGAAAAATATTAAGACATAAAATTAATAATTCGGCTTAGTTATTTATACCATTAAATTACAGTAAACATGAGTAAACCGTTTTCAATCGATATAAAACAGGATAATGATCTGCAAAAAATAACTTTTTCGGGCCAGCTAATTATAAACCATATTGACGCGATCAAAGAAGAATTTATTGAATCGATCAATCTCACAAAACCTCTGAGTATTAGTGTAAATTACCCCGATGGTATAGATATTACCTTTATCCAGCTTATTGTAGCCATAAAAAAAGCCTATAATAAAAATGGAATACACATTAACGTAGAAGGTAAATTACACGACGAGGCATTAAGTTTAATTGCAAACGCGGGTTTTAATAACCTCTTAAAACTATAGAACAAATACAACTAAATTATGGCTAAAACAGTACTTATTGTTGACGACTCAGAAAGCATTAGGGAAGTAGTTAATTTTACTTTGGAAAACGAAGGGTACGAAGTATTAGTGGGGATTGACGGTGAAGATGCGCTTCGATTTTTAGATGGTCGCCATCTGGATATTATTATTACGGATTTGCACATGCCCAACCTGGACGGTTTGGGTTTAATCCGTAAAGTGCGCGAAATAGAAGCTTACAAGCATATTCCTATTTTATTTTTGACCACAGAATCGCAGGCAGCAAAAAAAATGGAAGCTAAACAAGCAGGTGCTACAGGATGGATAATCAAACCATTTGTGCCGGCTAAACTATTGAGCGCAATATCCCGTGTATTACGATGATACAGGTAATAAAAGAAAAATTTATTGCCGATACGCTTCAAAGTCTTTGCGAAATTGAAAAATGTTTAAGTAACTATAGTGAGGGCTGTAAAACCGAGGATCTAGTAGAAGATGTTTTTATGGTTTTGCATCAGATAAAGGGTACGGCACCCATGCTCGGCATTAAGGGGCTTAGTGAGATCGTGTATCCTGCGGAACGGGTTTATATAGCCTTACGCCAAAGAGAACTCTCTTTTTCTCACGAAATAAAATTGAATACCATTCAGCTTATTACAGCCATTAAGGCTATACTGGCTGTTAACCAAGAAGATAACCTTGACTCAAAAAGTACACCATGTTCATTCAACTTTTTTGAGTCATTGGTTAATTAAAATGTAGGCACATGATTGATAAGTTTAGGGTTAAATTTGTTGAAGAGTCTCTCGATAATGTGCAGGATCTGGAAGAGGCTCTGTTGCTTTTAGAAAAGGATACGTCCGACAAAGAAATAATTGAACGCATATTCAGAGCCATGCACACGCTCAAAGGTGGTGGTGCTATGTTTGGTTATAACGATTTAAGTGAGTTTACCCACCACCTGGAAACAGTTTATGATGAAATAAGAAACGGTAGGTTAGTACTTACAGACGATATTATTTCTGAAACCTTTAACGCAGTTGATCAGATAAAGCATTTTTTAAATGTAGGCGATATCAGCGATGAAACTGAAAAACAGGAATTGGCTGCACTAACCCGAAAAATTCAAGGTTTTGTTACGGATAAAAATAGTGCCAATCCCACTAAACAAACGACCGAAAGCTTTGCTGATGAGGATGTTTCAGCGCAGCCCACAGATGATTCCCGAACTTATCTGATTCATTTTAAGCCACACTTAAATATTCTTCAAAACGGTACCAATCCTCTTTTTTTACTCGACGATTTGCATGCCTTGGGAAACGCCGTGGTTTTATACGATCAGCGTAATGTGCCCGAAATATCTGATTTAAATGTTCAGGAGTGTTACCTTAATTGGAATATCGTATTAAATACTGCGGAGGATCTTAATGAGATACAAGACGTTTTTATTTTTGTAGAGGATGAGTGTGATTTAACAATTACCGAAATATTTAAGGGAAATATTTTAAACCACCCCAGCTTTTTATCCGTTATCGAACAATGCAAACAAGGAGAAAAACTACTCGATGCCGAATTGTTAAAAAGCATATCCTGGACAGGTGTTCAACAAAAACCAAAAACCGAAAAAAAGACGGCGCAATTAAAAGAGCACAAAATATCCAGCATTAGAGTGGCTTCCACTAAAATAGATGAGTTGGTAAATCTGGTTAGTGAGCTGGTAACCATTCAGGCTCAGCTTAATCTTTACGCCGAAACCAAAGGGGAGCCCGGGATAATGGGTTTGTCAGAAAGCATTGAAAAGTTAACCCGTCAATTGCGCGATAACGCCTTTGAAATAAGTCTGATACCATTACAAAGCGATTTAATGCGTTTCCAGCGTCTGGTAAGAGATCTTTCAAAGGAATTAAATAAAGAAATAGACTTTATAATTGAAGGTGGAGATATAGAACTGGATAAAAATATTATTGAACACCTTACCGATCCCTTGTTACACATGATACGTAACTGTGTGGATCATGCTATCGAAATGCCCGAGGAGCGCATAAAAAAAGGTAAAAATCCCAAAGGCAACATTATCTTTAAGGCGTATTACGAAGGAGCCAATGTAATTATTAAAATTATAGACGATGGCAAAGGAATCGATACGAATTTAATACTTGAAAAAGCCATTAACAGAGGCTTGGTGGACGAGGGAGCCGAGTTAAGTAAAAAAGAAATACTAGACCTCGTGTTTCAAAGTGGCTTCTCAACCAAGGAAGAGGTATCAGATTTATCGGGTAGGGGTGTTGGAATGGACGTGGTGAACCGAAAAATTGGCGAAATAAGAGGCGAGGTATCCATCGACTCGGAAATTGACACAGGCACAACCATAACACTTACCCTACCCTTAACATTATCTATAATAGATGGTCTGTTGGTAACGGTGGCCGGTTCGCAGTATGTGATCCCTATTTCGGCAATAGAAAAAATAGTTCCTTTACCCACAGATTATAAGAATACTGTATTTAATGGGGTGATTAAGCTCGGACAAGAACATTTGCCAATCATTGCGTTGCGCGATATTTTTAACGAGGGCACAAGTGATCAAAAAGAACATATTATTCAGGTTAAATTCGAAGATAAAAGTTTTGGTTTAATTGTGGATAAGGTCATTGGTGAGTATCAAACCGTGGTGAAACCTTTGGGAAGAATGCTCAAGGATCAGGAGGTGATTTCGGGAGCTTCTATCATGGGCGATGGCACCATTTCTATGGTTATTGATACCAACAGACTCATCCATTCACATGGTAATCAAAAATTACACAAATAATTATGAAAGGTGAATTTAAAACACTGGTTTCGTTTGGTCTGCAAAAGCAAACTTTTGCTTTCGACAGTCTGATGGTTCGTAATATATTGGCCTTTGAGGATAATATAACTAAAGTGCCTAATAGCAGAGATTTTATTTTGGGTGTTATCAACTTACATGGTATCATTATCCCGGTAACAGATATGCGCAGAATGATGAATTTGGATGAACAGGAAACAACACAGGATACTGCCATTATCATTGTTTCGCCCGAAGATAAAATAGAATCACAGTTTGGTATTGTGGTAGATATAGTAAAAGAAGTGTTTGAAGTGAAAACCGAAAATATTATGCCATCGGTATATCAAAATAAAATGGGGCTGATAGAGTCCTTCGTAGGTGCAGTGGAGGAAAAAGGAGAGCTGGTGCACTTAATCGATCTTTTACATGTTGTTTCACAAATAGATAGTAAAAACTAAGGACATGGAAGATAACAACATCTCTTATTTGTCGTTTAAAGTAGGCAACGAAATCTTTGCCTTGCACGCAAGCAAGGTACACGAAATATGCGAATACAGGGCGCCCCGCAATGTGCCGGGCGATATTTCATTTATGAGTGGGGTAATCGATCATCGCAATGAAGTGATACCGGTTATCGATACCGGCATAAAATTCGGGATGGATCCCATTAAAATAAGTGCCCAAACGTGTATCATTGTTATCGATGTGCAGCGTAATGGCGACAAGGCTTTTAGAGTAGGAGTTTTAACGGATGCAGTAACGGATGTTTTTGAAGCCGAAGAGGAGGATTTTAAACCTATAGATACGGATTACAGCCCTGATTATATTAGAGCTACATTCAAACGCGAAGAAGATTTTTATCTGATTTTAAACTCAGATAGCGTGTTTAGTAAAAATGAAGTAATCACCTTAAGCAACATTTTAAAAAAAATTAAAACCCAGTGACGGTGTATACTAACATAAATGCAAATCCGCAAGAGTTGGAATGCTTTAAAGCACAGCTCTCGGAGCAGGACTTTGCCGCTTTTAGCCAATTTATATATGGCGAGTTTGGTATTAAAATGCCACCCGTTAAACGCATTATGTTGCAGGGACGTTTGCTTAAAAGGATTAAGCACTTAGGTATGAAATCGTACGGTGAGTATAAGGATTACCTGTTCAGTAAAGAAGGGCATCGGGAGGAAATATTTAATTTTTTAAATGTAGTTACAACCAATAAAACCGATTTCTTCAGAGAGCCCATACATTTTGATTTTTTAAAAACAAAGGTATTGCCTGATTATACAAAAAGTGGGCAAAAAGAACCTTTTAAAATTTGGAGTGCGGGCTGTTCCAGTGGCGAGGAGCTTTATACCATAGCCATGATATTAAACGAATACAAATTGGGGGAACCCTCGTTTACGTACAAAATACTGGGTACCGATATATCGCATAACGTACTTAGGAAAGCCGCAAAAGGGGTTTATGCTATTGATAAAGTAGATGTAGTACCTTTGGAGCTTAAAAAAAAGTATTTACTCAAAAGTAAGGATAAGGAAAACCAAACGGCTAAGGTAATGCCCGCATTAAAGCATAACTTGAGTTTAAAATATTTAAACCTTATGGATCCGAGTTATTCAATGATAAACGAAAGGTATGATGTGATATTTTGCCGTAACGTATTAATTTATTTTGATCGGTCAACACAGGAGAATGTGATAAATAAATTAAGTGCTTATTTAAAACCAGGTGGTGTTTTTTTTATTGGCCATTCGGAGTCCCTTACGGGCATGCAGGTTCCCTTACAACATGTTAAACCAACTATTTTTAGAAAAGTATAATCGCACAAAACTACAATAATGACTAATTTATCAGACAGACAACTACTCAAAGAACTAAGGCAGCGGCTTGAGTTCGGTAAAACGAGCGAAAAAGAAATACGCAATCTGACATCGGAGTTGCAAAATGTTTCAAAAAAATTGAAGGATTCGGAAGCACTTAAAAGTCATTTCATATCCAATATTTCAAACGAAATAGTAAACCCCTTTACTTCAATTTTAGGTTTGTCAAAAGCCATTTTGTCTGTTGAGAAACAGGATTGGAAAAAAGTGGTTTCAATGGTAGCCCTGATTCACTCTGAGGCTTTTAACCTCGATTTTCAGCTAAAAAATATTTTTGTGGCAGCAAAAATAGAGGCAGGTGAAATAGCGCCCAATGTAGCCAAGGTTAACATCAGAACTTTGCTGCAAAACGTGATGGATTCTTTCAACATTATTTCACGTAAAATGGGTATCTCTTTCGATATTCAGTTTAATATTGAACATGGCTTTGGTAAAAACTTTTACTTTAAAACCGATTCCGAGAAACTAAAATTAATTCTTAGCAACTTAATCAACAATGCCTTAAAATATAGTTATAAGGATAGCAAAATTATTTTGTCGGTGTGGTTAGACGATGACGATGTGTTAAAGTTGTCGGTTCAGGATTTTGGTACCGGTATCTCCGAAAAAAATCAGCAAACCATTTTTCAGCGTTTTAAAAGGTTAGATACAGGCATCAATTCAATAAACAGAGGCCACGGACTGGGACTGTCTATAACAAAAGCATTGTTGGACGTGCTAAGTGGTAAAATTGAAATTGAAAGTGTAAAAGGGGAGGGCTCTACATTTACCGTTAGCGTGCCCGAATCAAAAAACATTGTAGACGGTTTTAGTGGCGAAGGAAACGATATTTTCTTTGACGAGGAGGATGATATTTTTTAAGGATAAATAAATGAACCATTATTTACAACATTTTCTATATCCTTCTTCACTTTTTGTAAGCAAGGAGCCTCACCTTGTTAAAACCATCCTGGGTTCTTGCGTGGCGGTATGTCTGTGGGACTCCAAATTAAAAATCGGGGGGATAAATCATTTTATGTTGCCCACCTGGAACGGAAATGATCTGGCATCCCCTAAATATGGCAACATAGCCATTGATAAATTAATCGATAGATTGCTTTTTTTGGGGTCGAAGAGCGAAAACCTACAGGCAAAAATATTTGGTGGGGGCGAGATTATGCATACGGGTAATGCTAAAACAATGATTGGCGAAAGAAATATCCGAATCGCCCACCTGATGCTGGACGAAAGAAAAATTCCCGTGGTAGCCTCTAGTACTGGTGGTAGCAGAGGTCGAAAAATAATATTTTTTACGGATACAGGTGAGGTGAGGCATAAATTATTAGATAAAAAGCACTAAGTAAAAGCTACTTTATATTCTTGTTCTATGAGGATGAAAAAAATACGGGTATTAGTTGTCGATGATTCGGCAGTGGTAAGGCAGAGTCTATCGTCCATTTTAGAATCAGATCCGGAAATAGAGGTGATGGATACCGCAGCAGATCCTATTATAGCGGTAAAAAAAATTATGAAAGAGGTTCCGGATGTTATCACCCTGGATATCGAAATGCCGCGCATGGACGGTTTGACCTTTCTACGAAAAATCATGTCGCAGCACCCCATTCCGGTAGTCATCATATCCTCTTTAACTACTGAAGGTACCGAAGTGGCTATGAAGGCCCTAGAGTACGGTGCATCAGAAATAATTGGCAAGCCAGCCATGAATGCGGCCAAATTTATCAACGAATCAAAAATATTGATTTGTGATGCCGTTAAGGCAGCTTCCCAGGTTAAGCTTTTGCGCAAGAAAAGCTATGGCCCTACTTCTCCTGGTACGGAGCAGGGGGTAACAAACGATCGGCAGCGCAAGTTTATGGGCGTTAGGCCAAAATACTCCGCCGACGTTATTTTAGATAAAGCATCGGCTTCTGACCGCATAGGTCAAACAGAAAAAATTATAGTGCTGGGAGCTTCAACCGGAGGCACCGAAGCTATACGTCAATTTTTACAGAACCTGCCGGATAAAATGCCAGGTATTGCCATTGTACAACATATGCCCGAAGGATTTACAAAATCGTTTGCCAACAGCCTCAACAATATATGCGAACTCGAAGTAAAGGAAGCTGAAAATGGCGACAAGCTGTATCAGGGCAGGGTGTTAATAGCTCCGGGTAATTATCATATGCTCCTTAAAAGAGTGGGCCGTGAATATTTTGTAGAAGTTAAAGAAGGGCCATTGGTAAATAGACACCGCCCCTCGGTAGATGTGCTTTTTCGTAGCGCGTCGCGCTATGCCGGTTCTAATGCAACAGGCATACTCCTTACAGGAATGGGAAACGACGGGGCAAAAGGTTTGTTGGAGTTAAAGGAAGTGGGTGCTCATACTATTGCACAGGACGAAGCCAGCTCGGTGGTGTACGGAATGCCAAAAGAAGCGGCTAAGTTAGGTGCCGTGGATAAGATTATGGCGCTAAGCGAAATAGCTCCTTACATGTTGAAAAAAAAGTAACAGGCAGCAGGTATTAAGCCTGTTTGGAGATACTGCTCTATAAAGCTTAAATGTACGAGCGCCTACTATCTGATTGGACACTGCAAGGGCCATAGGGATAGCGGGTTAAATGAAACTGTACAATGGCCAAATCTATACTCCCGTCCTAACATAACCATTAAATCTTACCTTTTGAATAATTAACCCTTAAAAAGATGAACCCTTTTCAGGGTTCTATCGTATTGGAGTATACGGTGCATTAAAAAACTGGTAATAATCAGTAATAGCATGCGAGCGCAGCTGTGCCAAATAATAGGGTTTTTCAATTTTATTAAGATGAGAACAGCTAAGCAATAATTATTCATATCAGACTTGTTGAGAAAAACTGTTTCAATACAATTATTTTAATATAAACGTTGTGAAAAAGATACAATTGTCGCGTATTACAGGAAAATATACTTTTGGAGGTACCCTGTTCGGATTAGTGGTTTTACTTGTTGTGGTTTTAACTAACTTAAATTCGCACGTGTTTATGCAATCCAATAGAACTATTGCCGATATGTTTTATTTGTTTCCCGGCATGTGGGTGTTAATAATGTTGCCCGCTATGACTGGTGTTGCAGGTTATTTTTTAGCCCAGCGCTTCGTTCATACTGTCCGAAAACAAAATAAATATATTAAAGCGCAAGCCCGCAGAGGCGATATGGTTTTAAAGTTTATCAATAACCTCAGACAGGGTAACCTTGATAATGTTAATTTGGATTCGTTAAAAAAGGACCTTCTTAGCAAGTCGCTTTTAAAATTGCGCGACTATCTGATTAAAAACAGAAATAAGCAAGAGCAGGGAAAAATTCAAGAGGAGCAAAGAAACTGGGTAACGCAGGGTTTGGCTCAGTTTGCTGAAATACTGCGTAAAAATAACGATAACCTGGAAGAACTGTCCTATAATATAATAAGCTACATGGTTAATTATTTAAAAATCAATCAGGGTGGCTTTTTCTTGCTCAACAATACGCACGGTGATAAGTACTTTGATTTGACAGCCTGTATCGCTTTCGATAGAAAAAAGTTTGCCAACAAGCAAATACAGTTCGATGAAGGCCTCATTGGTCGTTGTGCCATCGAAAAGCAAACCATTTATATTACGGATGTACCCAATGAATACATTACTATTACCTCGGGATTGGGGCAGGCCAACCCCAAGGCCATCCTAATTGTGCCATTAAAGGTAAATAACGAAATATATGGTGTTATTGAGCTGGCCTCCTTTAATGAGTTTGAACCCTACGAAATTGAATTTGTGGAAAAAACGGCCGAAAGTATTGCCACTACTATTTCAACCGTACAGATAAACATACAAACTACCAAGCTGCTGCACGAAACACAAATACAAGCCGAAAAAATGTCGCAGCAGGAGGAAGAGCTAAGGCAAAACCTCGAAGAAATGCAGGCCACACAGGAGGAATCAGATCGACGCGAGGTAGAACGCAAAGGTATTTTAGAAGCCATCGATAATTCCGCCATCAGTTGTGAGTTCGAAACCGACGGTACACTCATCTCAGTCAATCAACTTTTTCTGGAAACATTTAAATATCAGGCTTCGGAGATAGAAGGCCAAAATCTGAAGATATTCTTCTTTAACGATGAGAGCGATGAGCTGACTAAAATATTGCAGGATCTAAAGAAAGGGCAAAATTTTAAAGGTAGAGTGAGACGCAGAACTAAACTTGGTGATGAAATATTTTTACTGACAACCTACACCCCGGTGATGGATAACCAGGGCGATATAGTTAAAATACTAAGTTTGGAAAACGATATTACCGAGCAAGTGTACATGGAAGAGCAGATGAAGAGCTCCAAGGAGGAGTTGGGTAAACTGTTGGAACAGGCGCGTGACGAAATGAAAGAACAGTTTAAAGAAATAGAAGCCGTAAAAATACGAAATGAGAAAACACTTGAAGGTGCACTCGATGCCATAATAACTATTAACAAAGAAGGTATACTGGAGTTCTTTAACGAAGCAGCCGAAAAGCTTTGGGGCTATACCCGAAACGAAGTGCTCGGGAATCATATATCTATGCTGTTCTCGCCCGAAACGATGGAAAAGGATCCTTTTGTTAAAGCGTACATTACAAGTGGCGAAGCTAAAATAGTCGGCGAACGAAAAGAGGTGCCTATCAAAAATAAATTTGGAGATGATATTCCGGTACTCTTCCTTCTTTCCGAGGCACAAGTAGGAGAGGATTGGTCGTTTACCGCTTTTATTCAAAATGTTGAGGTAGAGTTGTTTTAACTACAATAACAGGACTTGTGATTAGCTTGTCCGAACCCGATAAAAACAATATTTAGGATAAGTATTAACATTGTGCACGCCGCTTTAGGTGAACAAAAAAAATAAAGTGCACTACAATATTTTAAAATTAACTGAGTGACTGATATTTCACATAAAGATTTTTTACAGGAGTTAAGCAGGAATACACCCTATGATTTTTGCGATTATTCCGACAACTCTATACAAAGACGAATTGATAAAATTCAAACAGAAAATGGTTTGAGCCTCAAAGGTCTGCTTACAAAAGCGAAACAAGATGTGGCTTTTGTAGAACAATTGGTAAACGATATTACAGTAAACACTACCGAGCTGTTCCGTAATCAGGAGATATGGGAATATCTGTATACCGAGGTGATGCCAAGGTTAAAATCAAAGCAAAAGATAAATATTTGGCATGCCGGTTGTTCTACAGGGCAAGAGGTGTATTCAAACCTTATTTTGTTAAATGAAATGCAATTGCTAAGCAAAGCAAATGTAGTGGCTACCGATATTAATAACCGTGTGCTTAAAATGGCCAAAGATGCAGCGTATACCTTTCAGTTTAATGCCAAATATATAGAGGTGTACGATCAGTTAATGCGCAAAATAAAGCCTAAAGCCAAACCTTTTGAACATTATTTTGATGTAGATAAAGAATTGGATACCATTAGAGTAAGGGATTTTATTTCCCGTATTCCAAAATTTGAAAAACACGATTTGGTCGCACAGGAGATTCCTTTTTATCACAAGTTCGATATTATTTTTTGCCGTAACGTATTAATTTATTTCAACCCCGACCTGCAACTTAAAATTTTACGAAAGTTTTTTGATAAACTGCACGATGGAGGTGTACTCATTTTAGGTTCGCACGAAGCCTTACATGGTTTTATTAAAACGCGTTTTGTAAAACATGGTATGGTATATACCAAAAGCAATATTTTTCACTTATCAGAGAAGTAATCATGTCTATTAGTCCCAGCATTAAAGATATAAGGGAAATTACTGCAGCACTATCGAACCGGCTTAACGTGGATTATAGTAATTATGCTTTTTCATTTCTAAGGCGTAGGTTTGCCTTTGTTTACAGTACGTTAAATATTAAAAAAACAGATGTTTTTATTCAGCAAATAAAATCGGGTGAAGTAATTGATGATTTTTGCTATACATTTCCGGTAAATGACAGCGAAATGTTTCGAGGTCCGTCTTTTTGGCGTACACTACGCGTAAAACTACTGCCTGCCATGAGCGATAATTTATCCTTCTGGTTTCCGGATTTAGTATCGGCGCATGAACTGTTTTCGCTGCTTGTTATTTTAGAAGAGGAAAAACTGATACCTAAAGCTAAGATATTTTGCAACGTTAGCAGTATTCAACGAATAAACGAAATAAAGAGTGGAAAAATAAAAAGTAAAAAGATAGAGATTGACAAAAAGAACTTTAGGCGCCTGGAGTTGGATAGTAATTTCGAAGATTACTTTACCGACAAAGATGGTTTTTTAGGAATAGATATGCGTTTATTAAAAAACGTAGAATTTTTGCACGGTAATTATTTTAACCAGATTCCGGCAGCTAATATTAGTATAGCTTTTTTTCGAAATCGGATGATTTATTATAATGGTACGAGGCAATGTGCAGCCGAAAAATATCTGCATCAATGTTTAGGAAAAGGAGCATATTTGGTTTTGGGTATAAAGGAAAAAATAAGCAAGGTAAATGAGCGGTGTTTTAGTTTATACGATAAGGAAGAACAAATATATCGCGTAATGTAAAACTAGGTAAGCATGCACCAAAAAAAAATATCATCATGCAAAGCGGTTGTAATTGGCGGATCCGCCGGAAGCTTTTCAGTTGTGTCAAAAATACTGTCTCATATTCAAGCGGATTTTAAATATCCCATTATCATTAGTATGCATAGACTAAAGCATTTACGCACAGGCTTACTAGAGGGATTGCAAATAAAATCTAAGCTGCCCGTTATTGAACCGTTTGATAAGGATCGTATCGAGCCGGGCAATGTATATCTGGCTCCTTCCAACTATCATATGTTTATCGAAATTGATGCTTCTATAAGCTTGTCAACAGAAGATGTTTTGAACCATTCGCGGCCTTCTATTGATTATACATTTTCGTCGGCTGCTACCGTGTTTCGCGATAAAATGGTGGGTATAATGCTCACCGGTGCCAATAAAGATGGTGCCGCAGGGATGAAACAGGTATATGACAAAAATGGCTATACTATTGTGCAGGATCCTGCAACCTGCGATATGGAAACAATGCCCAAAGCGGTATTGCAATTGTTTACTCCTGATCAGATTTTATCGCCCCAGGGGATAATTGATTTTTTAAATAATCTTTAGTTTTTCATCTATGAGCAAAAATACAATTGGCAAAATATATTATTTGGCCGGTGGAGCTTTTTTATTTGCGCTAGCAAAGTATTTTTTCATTGGCCATGCGCAGTTGATGCCCAAATATTTTGTGTTCGAATTTATTTCTTTTGCATTGTTTTTATCACTGGTTTATGTGGCCGACAGGCTGTTAAAAGAAACGATGGCACAAAAAGAAGAAACAGAAATACAAACAAAAAAAGCCGGCAGCCAGCATAAACAGGAAATTGAACGTTTGCAGAGCACAATTGCAGAGTTAAGCAACCAACACAAAAACAAAATGAGCGATAACGAAGATATAAACAGCATAGCCACCCAAATCATCAATAAACTAAGCAATTGTACTGATTTAAACGATTTAGCTAATGGGCTATTAATTGAAATATCCACCGTTTATGAGCTTGGTTTGGGTATTTGTTACTTTTATGACAAACCTTCTGATAAATTTACCGTAAAAGGCAGCTACGGGCTCAGTAGTGATTTTCATCCCGGCGATTTTAGTTGTGGAGAGGGACTAAATGGGCAAGCAGTGGCAGATAAAACAGCCAGGCGCATAGATGATGTACCCCAGGATTATTTCTCTATAGAATCGGGATCGGGATTATCCAAGCCCTGTAATATTTATTTGTTACCTATTGTAAAAAACAATAACTGTATAGGCTTAATAGAAGTAGCCGGTTTTGCCAATATGCATCTGAACAAGCATTGGCCTCAACTGAATAAAAGCATTGCAAGTATAGTGGAACTTTAATGTAGAATGGTAGTTTCAATAATAAAAATGAAATAATGCCTGCCAAAATAATAAAAAAATATACAAAGGAATATCTCAACTTATCATGGATAGAAGAGCAGGAACGTTTTTTTCTGGTCCTACTCCTGATGCTGGTTTACTTGCTGTCGTGGGCAGGTTTTGCAGATTTGAATAAACTACCGTTTTCTATGGCAACAATCTTGCAAATCCATAGCAACGCGCTGGTTTGGTTTGTAGATGGACTTATAGCCTGTGTATGGATGGGTGCAACAGTAACCCTTAATTATATTCGTAAAATTAAGAAAAGAGAAAAACAAAGGAGTGATGAATTAAAGTTACAGCTGCAGAGTAATGTTAAGGTGGCAGAATTAATTAGAAACCGTGAGTACGATAAAATAGAGAAGCTCGAATACAGCGATTCATCTCTCTTACAACTGGCACGTGATTTAAAAGGTACTAATAAAAGAGAAGAAGAATTAAAGTGGATAACCAAAGGTAAAGAGTTAATAAATGAGGTGTTGCGCACCTATCGTAATATAGATGAACTCTCAATACAAATCGTAAAAGCCATAATAAACTATACCGATGGTGTTCAAGGTGCTTTTTATCTTTTGGATAACGATAAATTGATAAATAAAGCCACGTACGCTTTTAACCGAAGGCGCTATGTAAACCAGGAATACAACATAGGTTGTGGTTTGGTAGGGCAGGTGGCTTTTGAAAAAGCCATGATATACCGTACCGAAATTCCTGACGATTACTTTACGGTAACCTCCGGATTAATAAATGATGCCAAACCCAAAAGCCTGGTTATATTACCACTGCTGCAAGAGGAAGAATTGCAGGGAATTATAGAGGTAGCTTTTTTGCATAACAGATTACCGGAATATAAAACTAGCTTTATAGAAGAGCTGGGTAGTATGATAGGTCGTACAATTTATGCCCAAAAAATAAATGCAAAAACCGAAGTACTGCTGCAAGAGTCGCAAAAGATGACGCTTACTTTACAGCAAAATCAGGAGAAGCTTAAGCAGAATGCACAGGAAATGATGATTGCCCAGGAAGAACTGGAGCAGTCTAACGAATTGCTGGAAACAAAGGTGCAGGAGGTAGAAAATGGACATAAGCGATTGGTTGCATTACTTACCAATGCTTCGGAATTTATTTCGATTTACGATGCTAATCAAAACCTGGTGTTTGAAAGTCCATCGGCAAAGCGTATCCTGGGCTACAAAGATGATGAGGACATCCAGGGTATGGATCCTGAGCTGATGACGCCCAAAGGATATAAGGCCATCAACAACTTATTTAATTACCTATTGCAAACCCCGGGTGGCGAAAGTGAAGCACAGTATGCCTATCTGAAAAAATCGGGTGAGAGGCTTTACCTTGAAACCAAAGGGAAAAACCTGTTGCACGACCCGGCTATCCGCGGTATCATATTTAATACCCAGGATATAACCGAACGATTCCGAGTAGAGAAAGAACAACGCATGAAAAGTAAGATGCAATCGCTTTCGGAAAATTCGCCGGATATGATTTTACGCATCAACACCACGGGTAAATTGTTATATGCCAATCCTGTGGTGTCTAATTTTATAGGGATTGACAAGGGAGAACTTACCAAAAAAAGAATTGACGACTTAGAAATAGACCAGCGTTTTCTGGAATTTGTGAATGAGGTCCTTGTAGAAATTAAAAGTAGTCAAGAGCAGATTATTGATGAGGTGGAAATGACAAGTCCCGAAGGCGAAAGGATAATGCAAATCAAGGCTATTCCCGAATTTGACGACGACAAGCAGCTGGAGTCCGTGCTGTTTGTAGCCCACGATATGACGGAGATAAAAAAGATTGAACAGGAAATTAAGGAGAAGAATAAAAAAATATCCGACAGTATAAACTACGCACAAAGGATACAAACATCCATATTGCCAGACACTTCTTTTCTTCAGCGTCATTTTTCGCGTTCCTTTATATTTTACCGTCCTAAAGATGTGGTTAGTGGAGATTTTCCGTGGTTTGTTAAAAAAGATGAAACTTTTTATGTGGCAGCCGTAGACTGCACAGGACATGGTGTTCCGGGTGCTTTGTTGTCGTTTATTGGCTATTTTTTGCTAAACAACATTGTAAACCTCGATAATAACTTTGGGGCCGCTAAAATTCTGGATATGTTGCACGAAGGCGTTCGTAACACACTAAAGCAATACGAGGAAGGTAACAATGGCCGCGATGGTATGGACTTGGCTCTGTGTAAAATAGATAAAGAAAAAAAGATTATTCAGTTTGCGGGTGCCCACAACCCATTATATTTACTTCGTAACGGAGAATTAATTGAATATAAAGGAACCCGCAAGGGCATTGGTGGTAAACCGCTATTGAAAAAGGTCGAAAAAGATTTTGAGAATCACGTAATACCCTATCAGAGTGGGGATAAAATATTTATCTTTTCCGATGGATTACCGGATCAGATAGGTGGAGAAAAACGACGTAAATATCAATCTAAACGTATCAGAGAAGCCCTGACAGAAAGAGAAGGACTTACCATAGCCCATTTCGAAAAACATTTTTCGGAAGATTTTTACCGATGGATGGGTAACGAAAAGCAAGTGGATGACGTATTATTAATAGGAATAGAATTGTAAATGTATTTAAAAATAATTTTTTAAAAGATGGGAAATACTATTGATAGCCATAGCTTCCTGGATTTTGCCTACCAGCTGTATCAAACAATGAAAACCAATGAAATTAGTTTGGTTTATGAGGGAGAGGTGACCCAGGAAATTACCAAAACGTTTACTTCGCTTACTGAAAAAAACCTCGCTAAAAGCGAAGAGTCAAATGCAGTGCAGCGAAAAGTTTTTAATGTAATGGTAGAGTGTTTGCAAAATATCAGCAAACATGCCGACTCTTTGGGCGACGAAGAAGGGGAGGAACGACGAGGAATAGTGATGGTTAGTAAAGGCGACGACAGTTATAATATAATTACAGGTAATGTAATTAAAAACGACAAAGTGGAAGGCCTTACAAAGAATCTTGAACAGGTTAACTCATTGGATAAAAAGGGCCTGTCTGAACTATATAAAAACCAAATGCGCGAAGGTAAATTCTCCGATAAAGGAGGTGCCGGGCTGGGGCTTATCGATATTGCCAAAAAAACAGGCAGTACACTGGGATACCAGTTTAAAACACTGAACGACCAGGTCTCGTTCTTTATATTAACCTCTACTATTAAACGAAAATAAATACCAAATATACAAAATAAGTAACTATGGAAGTTATCAACATTCAAGGAACAGACGATACTCCTAACGTGATTCTCGACAAAAACAACGGTAAATTTGAGCTCTCCGGACGCTCGCTTCCCGAAGATGTAAACCTTTTTTATCAGCCTATTATGGATTGGATAGATGGGTATGCCGAAGATCCTAATGAAGAAACAAATTTCGATTTTAAACTGGAGTATTTTAATACAGCCTCTTCAAAAATTATTCTGGACATTCTTTTAAAGTTCGAAGAAATAGTGGAAAGCGGAAAGCAAGTGAAAATTATTTGGCACTACCACGAAGAAGAAGAGGATATGCTGGAAGCAGGCGAAGAGTATGCTGATATTGTAGAAATACCTTTTGAGTACGAAGCGTATACCGATTAAGATTGGTTAGAATCAAATGGGATCATGCGAATGAAGTAAGCAGTAAACAAGCCTGTGTTCAAAGTCAAAAAACTGCTCATATCTAAATACTCATTACTTATATTTTGATACTACTTACAAATGAGTGAAGAAATATTAAAAGCCCTTATGCAGCTGTTTGGCCTTATAGCCAAGCAGGATGGTGGTGCAAGGGACACGGAGATAGAATATGTAAAAAGCTTTTTGAAGGCTCAGCTAAGTGCAGAGGCTGCAGAAGAATATTTTGTCCTGTTCCAGAAACATGCCGAAGATAAAAAGGGAAAAGCCGATAAAGATGAGGGTAAGGTAAAACTTACTTCCATGAAGGATTCGGTAAGAATATTGGGTATTTGTAAAAAAATTAATAAGCAGCTCAACAAAGAACAAAAAGTTGTTGTGTTGGTGAGGATGTACGAGCTGATAAATGCCGACAGACGATTTACCGATCAGCGAATGGCCATTATTAACACGGCCGCGGATGTATTCCGTTTACCACAGGACGAAAAAAAGAACATTGAAGCTTTTGTAGTAAACAATAATCTCGATCAGCTCGACTTCGAAAACCTCATGGTTATCGACTCCAATGAGGAAAAGGGCCAACAGAGGCAGCATATTCGAACCGGCAGACTCGACGGTAGTGTCCTTATTTTACGGGTAAAAAGTGCCGATCTCTATTTTTTACGATATACCGGTGCCCAAGAAATATTTTTAAACGGACTTACACTAAATCAACGAAGAATATACCTTTTCCCCAAGGGTAGCTTTCTTAAGTTTCCGGTGGGAGCACCTATCTACTATACAGATGTGGTAAGCCGCTTTATGAGCGATGCTTCAATGGCAAAAATATCCTATATTGTTGATGAACTCGGATTCACTTTTAAAAATGGGGGCATTGGTTTGCGCGATGTCAACTTGGCTGAGGAGCATGGCCGACTGGTTGGTATAATGGGTGCCAGCGGTGCCGGTAAAACTACGCTGCTTAATGTGCTTTCAGGTATCGAAAAACCAAGCACAGGTGAGGTGCGCATCAATGGTACCAATCTGCATACAGAAAAAGATCAGCTCGAAGGCGTTATAGGGCTAATACCGCAGGACGACCTTCTGATAGAAGAACTAACCGTATTCGAAAACCTTTATTACAACGCCAGACTTTGCTTTAAAGATAAAGGCGAAGATGAGATTAACGGCATGGTTAATGACACCCTGCAAAGCCTTGGTCTTTTTGAACGTCGTAACCTAAAGGTAGGCTCCCCTTTAAATAAAATGATAAGCGGTGGCCAGCGCAAGCGATTAAATATTGCCTTAGAACTCATACGTGAACCCGCTATATTGTTTGTTGATGAGCCTACATCCGGCCTGTCCTCGCGCGATTCGGAAAACGTGATGAACCTACTCCGTGAGCTCACACTAAAGGGCAAGTTAATATTTGTGGTTATTCATCAGCCCTCGTCCGACATCTATAAGATGTTCGATAAAATGTTTATCCTGGATACCGGTGGTTATCCTGTTTATTATGGTAATCCTGGTGAGTCGCTTATCTATTTTAAACAGTTAGACGAACAGATAAACAGTGACCAGGGCGAATGTCCGCAATGTGGCAACCTGAATCCCGAAATGGTATTTAATATTATAGATGCCAATGTATTGGACGAATATGGTAACTATACCAATAGCCGAAAAACCAAGCCCGAGGTTTGGAACGAATATTATAAGCAAAACATCGAAATACCCCGTGTAACAGAGGTCGATACAGAACCTCCAAAATCGTTGAACATACCCAAATGGATAAAGCAGTTTCAGATTTATACATTGCGTGATTTTTATGCCAAAGTAGCTAACAAGCAGTATATATTGCTTAATTTATTGGAAGCACCTGTGCTGGGTTTTATTCTGGCGTTTTTAATAAGATATATTGTTGATCCGGATTCGAATACCTATATCTTCCGAGACAACGAAAACATACCACCCTATGTTTTTATGGGTATCGTGGTGGCGCTTTTTTTTGGCCTTATTGTAAGTGCCGAAGAAATTTTCAAAGACGCCAAAATACTTAAGCGCGAATCGTTCCTTAACTTATCACGTTCCAGTTATTTGGTGTCTAAAATACTAATCCTCTTTACCATATCGGCTGTTCAAATGGCGCTTTTTGTGGGTGTGGCCAATACCGTACTGGGAATTAAGGGTATGTATTTCGACTTTTGGTTGGCCTTATTTTCTGTTGCAGCTTTTGCCAATATTCTGGGGCTCATTTTGTCGGCTTCGTTTAATTCCATCGTAACTATCTACATCCTTATACCCTTGGTAATGATACCGCAAATGGTATTGGGGGGTGCCATGTTTACCTTTGATAAATTAAACCGCGATATTGCAAGTGCCGATAAGGTGCCCTGGATAGCGGAGCTAATGCCTTCGCGATGGATTTACGAAGGACTAATTGTTGAGCAGTATAAAAATAACAAATTTAAAAAGTTGTTTTTTGATGTGGAACAGCAGGAAAGTGCCAGTGATTTTAAAGGTGTTTATTACTTCCAGGAGCTGCAGGATGTACTGGATAACTGCATGAACTATATTAATGGCAATGCTTCTCCGCAAGAGAGTAAGGAATTTGAGCAAGATTTGGCCTTGCTAAAAAATGAACTTTTAAAAGAAAATAAAAGAGTTAAGGATATATCGTTTAGTGCAACGGATAATTTAAGTGTAAACGGATTTAACAATGAAGTGGCAGCCTCCGTTGCGCAACACATCAGTAAGCTTAAAGAGCACTATAGCCGTAACTTTGTTGAGGCTACCACTAAAAAAGAGCGGATGATAAATCTGGCAATGGATAAATATGGCAAAGAACGATTTACCGATGTAAAAAATAAATATTTTAACGAAAGCATCTCGGATATAGTGCGTAAAGTGTTCGAGAAAAACAAAATACTGCGCGAGGGAGATAAGCTCATTCAAAACGTGGATCCCATATACCAAATGCCCGAACCCGAGCATGCACTTCAATTTCGCACCCATTTTTTTGCACCTAAAAAGTTTTTTGCCGGAAAATATTTCGAAACTTTAGGCTTTAATATTACGGTGGTGTGGATATTTACCTTGTTGCTTTATGCTGTGCTATATTTTGACTTGCTACGAAAGTCATTTAAGTATTTTGGCGAATTAAAACAGCGTAAAAAGTAACCTTTTAATGGGATTCAAGTATAAATCAACAGTCTAAATTTTTAAATGACCAACAATATGTTAAAAAAACTAGTTAATACAACAGCTATATTTGGTGTAATCTTATTTTTTTCGGCGTGCTCGGGAAATGGGGGTAAAGATAAAACAGGTAACAATAGCGATTTTTCGTTGTCGGATTCTGCACTTAATGAAAACACCCCTTTACAACTATCCGAAGATATTATCGGCGATGTGATACAAAATATCTCCTCTCCGGTAGAGATGGCATCGCTTATTAAAAAATCAGGTGCCGACTTTTCGCAAAAAATGCTCAATAAACCCGATAAAGTAGGTGATTATAACACCAGCTTTAAAAGAGCACTCAACCTAGGTGTGTTCAGTGCCGATTTGGGATACATCAATACCTTCGATAAAAGTACTATCGTAGTATCCTACCTGTTGTCGGTAAAAGAATTGGCCGAGGGAATCAAGGTAGGTCAGTTTTTTGACTTTGCAGCCCTTAAAAAAATGGCCAGTAACAGCAGTAACCTCGACTCGTTGATGGAAGTATCGGTAAACAGTTTTAACAAAATGGATGCCTACTTACGCAGCCAAAACCGAAGCCATGTGAGTACCCTTATTGTTACGGGCGCATGGGTAGAGGGTCTTTATATCGCAAGTAACGTAATTAAAGAAACCAAAAATCCGGATTTAATTAACCGCTTAGGCGAGCAAAAGGATATTATTGACATATTGCTGATTATTCTGGAAAACTATAGCCACGATAAAAACTTTGCCGAAATGGTTACACGCATGGAACAGCTTAAACAGGCTTATGCGGATGTTAAAATTACCACCGAGTTTGGCGAGCCTAAAAGGATAGAACGTAACGGTACGCTTATAATCGTGCAAGACGAAATAAGCCACGTTGAAATTACTCCGGAGCAGATCGATAATATTATTGCCGAGATTACCAGTTTACGCGATTTTATTGTTTTGTAAATAGTGTATATAGCCTGAACGGAAAAATTGAATTTAAAATTTACACACATGAAAAAAATATTAATATTAGCCCTGCTCATGCTTTCTGTTGTTTACACAACAACCGATGCTCAGTGTGGCGATGATTTACTGAAAAAAGCCCTGAAAGAAATGGGCGATGCTCAATATATTAAAGACTTTAACATAGACCTTACGAACGTTAAAAAAGACACCAAAACCGGCTATGTTAAGTTTAGTGTTATACTAAACAGCAGAAGCCATTACAAGTTTAACACTACTGATGGAGCCGGTAACTCCGAAAAAGTGATCATGCAGCTGTATGATGGTGATAAAATGTTAGTAAGCAACTACGAAGGTGGAAAAATGTATGAAGCCTTTGAATTTATTTGCCAAAAATCAAAAGTGTATAGTCTGGTTTTCTCATATCAGGGTGGGGCAGAGGGCTGCTCTAAGGCCGTTATGTCGTTGGTAAAGCAATATACCGAAGGCGAAATGAAGTTTTAAAAATAATATCAACAAAACAAAAAAAGCGTTGCCCCGGCAGCGCTTTTTTTGTTTGTCGCTTATCGTTAACAAAAGAAGGGTGCTACCTTTGGTGGGGGCACTTGGGCAGCCTGGCGTATATTAAAATGTTTTTGTAATATGTTTACCCTGGATTAGCACTTAGCCCACAAAATATAATACACACGGTAACGTTATACATTTGAACTTACGTTTAGGGTTTGTAAAAAAAGACAAAACAATATGTGGTATAGAAAAACAATATTTATAAGCCTCGTCATGGGCTTTTTAATTGGAACAGCATGTACCAACGGAAAGCAGAATAAACCGAATATTATATTGTTTATGGTGGACGACATGGGATGGCAGGACACATCGGTACCTTTTTGGACCGAGAAAACCCATTTTAACAAGCGCTACCATACTCCTAACATGGAACGTTTGGCAGAGCAGGGCATGAAATTTACCCAAGCGTATGCATGCGCTGTTTGCTCGCCTACCCGTGTTAGCTTAATGACGGGCATGAATGCTGCGCGCCACCGCGTAACCAACTGGACTTTACACAAAAATACTATGCAGGTAAATCCACCCCAAGGCCTGCGTATTCCACAATGGAACGTAAACGGCATCGGTGTCGACAAGGATCTTGAAAATGCGGTTTACACTTCACAACCACTACCAAAAGTGTTGCAGTTGAACGGCTACACTACCATTCATTGTGGCAAGGCACACTTTGGCGCCACAGGCACAAAGGCTTCTGACCCTACCAATATTGGTTTTACCGTTAATATTGCCGGCCATGCCGCAGGTGCTCCGGCCAGTTATTTGGGCATTCATAACTATGCAAAAAATAAATCTTCAGTATGGGATGTGCCTGGTTTGGAGGAGTTTCACGGAAGGGAGGTTTTTTTAACAGAAGCACTCACTCAAAAGGCCATAAGGGCGCTTGAACAAGCTGTTGAGGAGGATAAACCTTTCTTTTTATACATGGCGCATTATGCAGTGCACACCCCTATTATGGGCGATAAACGATTTGAACAAAAATATTTGGATGCCGGGTTGCACCCTATCGAAGCCAAATATGCCTCGTTAATTGAAGGGATGGATAAAAGCCTGGGTGATATTATGAACTATATAGAAGCGAAAGGTATATCAGATAATACCGTAATTCTGTTTATGTCGGACAATGGTGGATTGAGCGCACTTGGGCGTGGGGGCGAAAAACACACGCATAACTACCCCCTATCGAGCGGAAAAGGGTCAATACACGAAGGGGGCATACGCGAGCCGATGATAGTAAAATGGCCGGGTAAGGTGAAGCCTCAATCGCAGTGCAACGAATACCTGATAATTGAAGATTTTTATCCCACCATACTGCAAATAGCCGGGGTACAACAATTAGATGGCGAATGTCAGCCCATCGACGGACTAAGCTTTGTTGATAAGCTCAAAGATAATGGCGCGGACGATGGGGGCAGGCCTTTGTTTTGGCACTATCCCAACAACTGGGGCCCTTCGGGCCCGGGAATAGGTACCTACAGTGCCATCCGCAAAGGCGATTGGAAGCTGATTTATTATTATACCGATACTAGTTTCGAACTATTCAATATCAATAACGACATTGGAGAGCACATCAATTTAGCGGCTAAAAACCCATTGATAACCCAAGCGCTTGCCAAGGAACTAAGTGCCTATTTAAGAAAGGTGGGTGCCCAATTGCCCCTATTTAAAGCAACAAATAAGATGGTTCCATATCCCGATGAAAGCACAGAAATCATTAAAGAAACAAACTGGAAGTAATATAGCAAGCAATTATCAAAGAGTTTCAAGGTTAATAATCTGATTTTAAATAGATGAGATAAATAGTTAATTAAATGATGAAAGTACTTTTATTAGGCGAATTTAGCGGCATGCATCAAAACCTGGCAAGGGGCCTGCGCGAGCATGGAGTGGATGTTACGGTAGCTTCGGACGGTGATTTATGGAAAAACTATCCACGCGATATCGATTTGTCGCGAAACACAGACAAACATCGCAATTATTTTTTGGCTAAGGTGTTAAAAGCACTACCTAAATTATCGGGTTATGATGTGGTACAACTTAATTGCCCAAAGTTTTTGTGTGCTACACCTAATTTTAACAGTACAATTTTCAGTTATCTTAAGCGCGTTAATTCTAATATATTTTTAGGCGCGCATGGCATGGATGCTAATTATATTAATTATGACCTTAGCGGCAAGTTAAAGTATTCGGTTTTTCATACACCCGCCATGCAAGACGACCCGAATATCAGAACATTGAAAAACATAGTCAACGATAATTCGGAAATCGCATTGAATAAGCGTGTTGCAACTCATGCCAAAGGAATCATAGCTTCGGGCGTGGGATATTACTTATCCTATAAAGATAAATACCCAAACAAAATAACTTTTATCCCCCTGGCCATTGATACTGAGCAGCATCCTTATGTAAGTACCCTGCAAAAGGACACTAAAAAAATAAAGTTCTTTTTGGGAATGATGAAAGGGCGGGTAGTGCAAAAAGGTACGGATGTGATATATCGCGTACTTAAGGATTTGCAGCAAAAATATCCTAATGATGTTGAACTTACGGTAGTAGAATCGGTTCCATTCAGCGAATACCAAAAATTGCTCAATAGCTCCCATGTGCTATGCGATCAGCTTTATTCCTATGAACCCGGACTCAACGGCCTTATTGCACAATCAAAAGGTTTAATTGTGGCGAGTGGGGTCGACGAAGAGATATATCGATTGATAGGCGAAACAGAAAACAAACCCATCATCGATTTAAATGTGGACGAGAGGTTTATGATGGAAGTATTTGAACGTTTATTGGATAACAAGGCCAAATTGAAAGAGCTTTCGCTTAAAAACAGAGCTTATGTTGTTAAGCATCACGATTCGCGGGTAGTAGCAAAAAGGTATCTGGACTTTTGGGCACAGCAAATATAAGAATAACAATGAGGCGGATAATACTACTTATTAAAAAGGTAATTCACTCCTACATAAATAGTGAATTAATAAAGGTATCTGCCAAAAATTCGCTTCAGGTACTTGTAAAATTAATCACCGGACTTTTAAGTATAAAAATAATATCAGTTTTTCTTGGTGCATCCGGAATGGCGCTGTTAAGTCAGTTTTATAATGTTATCCAGTTTGGCACCAACATGGCTAACGGTGGAATTATGCACGGGGTAACCAAGCTTACCGCCCATTTTGATTATTCAAAGGCAAAACAAAAACTCATTGTGCATAACGCTTTAATAATTACGATTGTACTTACAACTATTCCCACGCTGTTTTTATTTTTATTCGGCAATAAAATCGCGTTTACCTTATTTTACGATATTAAATATGCTGCTGTTGTAAGAGCTTCTGGTGTTCTAATATTTACAACGGCTATAAATAACCTATTACTCGCCTTTTGCAGCGGTCTGCAGGTATATAATAAATATATTTATCTGAATATTATAAATGGCATAACCTCTTTTTTAATAGCAGTGCCAGCCATATATTTTTACAGAATGCAAGGCGCTTTGTGGTCGCTATACATAGCGAGCCTGGCAACAAGTGCTATAACTTTTTGTTTCATACATAAATATTTGCCTTCGTTTAGGCGCTTGGTTTACTCAAAAGTTATTAGCAAACGCTTAATCAATTTTGGTTTAATGTTGCTTGTGGCTTCAAGCTTAACGCCATTGGAGCAAATTATCACCCGAAATGTGGTGGTTGAGTATTGTTCATTAAGCCAGGCAGGTTGGTGGGATGGTATAGGTAAGATATCCAATACGTATATCTCGATAATTATTACAACCCTGAGCTTATACGTTTTGCCCAAGATATCAAAAACCTTGGGCGTAAAGGCTTTGCATTCCGTAATTCAACTTTCCCTTAAGCAAATTCTTCCGCTTGTTGCATTGGGCAGTTTGCTTATCTATTTACTGCGCGATTCCATAATCTCCATTCTTTTTACATATGAATTTATAGGGATGCGGGATTTGTTTTTGTATCAAGCTATAGGCGATGTTTTGCGTGTTACGGCTTGGTTTTTTGCCATAACTATTATGATGAAAGAGCAGGTTAAGCAATATATATTTGCCGAAGTTTTAATAGCCGTTATTGCCATTGTAAATGCGTATTTAATAATTCCCCGCATAGGCATCGTAGGAAGCACTTTGGCCTACGCCATAAACATGTTTATATATTTTATATTTGTAGTAATAATTTATAGGAGGATGCTAAATAAAGACAGCCTGAAATAAATAAACTGAATGATGTACCAAACAAAAAAAGTGTGTCTTTTTACTGTTTCGCTGGCCAATGGGGGGGCAGAAAAATCTACTGCGGTACTTTCAAAAATCCTTGTACAGAAAGGTTACATAGTGCATATTGTATCTTTGACTGACGATATAAAATATACATATTCAGGAAAGCTCCTGAATTTTGGTTTGATAAAAGGTAATACTTTAAGGAGCAAGGCACGTGCTTTTATCAAATTGCGAAAATACCTTAAGGAGAACAATTTTGATTATATTATTGACAATAGGGCACATCAGCTTTCGTTCAGAGAGCTCTTTTATATGTACTATTTATATCGGGGTATTGACTTTTTTTATGTTATACGAAGTAATGATTTGAGCATATATTTCCCGCCTATCAAAATGGTTTCCAGGCTGATGATAAATAAAGCAGCCAGGATTATAAGTGTGTCGAAGGGTATTGAGATGCAAATACGAACTAAATTTAAAACCAACAATGTACAAACCATTTACAATCCCATAGAAGAAACAGTGCCCGAACAAATTCCAGCAACTGAGAATAACGGATACATTTTATTTTTAGGGCGTCTGGAAGATGATGTAAAAAATATAAGTTTATTGCTGAGTGCGTACAATGCAAGTTGTATAAGAAACGAAGTAAGAGTAAAAATTTTTGGAGAAGGTAAGGACAAAGCTATGCTCCAGTATAAAATTGAAGAAAATGGCATTGCTGATTTTGTTAAAATATATCCTTTCACTAACGATATTGCCACACAAATAGTTAATGCGCGATTTTTAGTTTTATGCAGTCACTTTGAGGGTTTCCCCAGGGCGCTTATTGAATCACTGGCACTTGGGGTGCCGGTAGTGTCAGTAAATTGCAGGGGAACGGAAGAAATTGTCGAAAACGAGGTAAACGGATTACTGGTTGAAAACTATAACCATGTAGCACTGGCACGAGCCATGGAGCGGATGTATTACGATGAAGAGTTGTACGCGCGTTGCCAAAAAAATTCCAAACAAAGTGTTAGCCATTTGCATGGCGATAAAATTGTGCATCAGTGGACGGCCTTGCTTCAATCTATTAAACAAAAATAACAGGTGGCCATGAGGATTCCTATCGTATTCAGCTTTAACGACAAATACACGGTTCCTGCAGGCGTGTGTATTACTTCGTTGTTAAAAAATGCCAGAGATGGAGTAGTTTTCGATATACATATATTGCATGCAGGTAATCGTCTGAGCAGTCACTCAAAAAACAAAATTAGCCAATTAGAAAAGCATTTTGATAATTGTACCATCCATTATATTAATGTTTACGATGCTTTTAAAAATGAGTACGAGGTTCGTAACGTGTCCATTGAAAGTTATTATCGCCTATTGATACCGGACCTGCTAAAACACTACTCCATAGTTTTATACTCAGATGTAGATATTATTTATAATAGCGATATATCCGGCTTGTTAGAAATAAATATGAATAAGGTGTCTATTGCGGGGGTGCAGGAGTATCCTAACAAATGTACGAAAATGGCGAGCGCGTATATTAAAAGTTTAAACTTGGAGCCCGGCGAATATGTGAATGCTGGTATCCTTTTGTTCAATAACGATAAAATTAACATCGATGGTGTTTTTCGTAAAAAACTACCTCAACTGCTCGGCAAGAAGCTTCTGTATCAAGATCAGGATATCTTAAATATCCTATTTAAAGGACAAATAAAATTTTTATCTGCAAGTTATAATTACAACCTGAACAGCATTATGCAGGATATTCATATTGCCAAACCGCATGTTTTTCATTATACATTAAACAAACCATGGAGCAAGCCAAAATTATTTGGTGATGCTTGGTGGGATTGCTATAAAGAATCTATTTTTTACGACGAGGCCGAATACTTCTCTTTTTATAAACAAAACTATGAGAATTTTGAACTTTTGGTTAACATAGGTAGTCAACTTAAAAAGTATGGAATCTATAAGCTTTATTATTTTATCAAGAAAGTTCAGTGTACGATTACAAATCTCCTTCATCGGCAAAGCTATAAAAACCTGCGTCGGTAACTATAATATGATCTAATATGGGGATGTCCATCGTGCTACCTGCTTCCTTTAATTTTTGTGTAATGTTTTTATCCTGACGGCTGGGCATGATGTTACCGGATGGGTGGTTGTGGCACAAGATTATAGACGAAGCCAGCTGATCAATAGCGGCACGCATAATTATTTTGGAATCCATTACGGTGCCGGCTACACCGCCCTGACTGATTTTTTGGATAGACATAACTTTGTTGGCGCGGTTCAGCAGGAGAATCCAAAATTCCTCATGGGGAAGATCGGCCAGCAGGGGATGCATCAAATCATATACGTCGCTGCTGTTTGTAATTTTTGGCTTCTCTTTTGCCTGCTCCAGTTTGCGTCGTCTTCCCAGCTCCATGGCGGCAACTATGCATATAGCTTTTGCCTCTCCTATGCCACGGTAATCGCGCCTGAGCTTCTCGATGCTCAGCTTACCCAGTTCGTTCAGGTTATTGTCTACGTCGTTTAATATCCGTTTAGATACATCTACCGCCGACTCGTCTCTGTTGCCCGAACCGATTAAAATGGCAATTAGCTCGGCATTGGAGAGGCTGGATATCCCTTTCGAAATCATTTTTTCCCTTGGTCTATCTTCCAAGGCCCACTTTTTTATACTTAGCTTGTGATACGTCATGGTGCTTATTTTATAGTATAAGATAAACAACATGTTGTTAACAATCAAGTGGGTATAAACAAAAATACCCCCATGCCTGTGGCATGGAGGTATTAGTGTACTCCGTAGGGGAATCGAACCCCTGTTACCAGGATGAAAACCTGGCGTCCTAACCCCTAGACGAACGGAGCATGTAAGGCTTTAATTTAAAGCTTGCTTATGTGCTTGGCTAACTTTGACTTTAAGTTAGAAGCTTTATTTTTATGTATAATGTTCTTTTTGGCTAGCTTGTCAAGAATGGCAGCCACCTTCGGAAACATTTCTGTTGCAGCATCTTTTTCAACTGTAGCGCGTAATTTTCTAACCGCATTACGACCAGTTTTTGCATAGTACCTGTTGTGTACTCTCTTCTTTTGTGCTTGACGATTTCTTTTTAACGCCGACTTATGATTTGCCATGTTGTATAACCCTAAAATTATGTATTTTTTTAAAAGTACTCCGTAGGGGAATCGAACCCCTGTTACCAGGATGAAAACCTGGCGTCCTAACCCCTAGACGAACGGAGCATAAAACACCTGAGATCTTTTTGTTTCTCAAATGCGGATGCAAAGATATAGCAAATAACATTGTCACCAAATATTTTTAATAAAAAAACTATAAAAAATGAGTTATTGCAGGTAATTGTTTATCGTGTAAGGCTTTGCGACCTTTGTTTTACTATATCATATGTATTTGAAATGCGAAAAAACATACTTTTACTTGTGCAATACCAATAATGTTTTATACTTTTGCATAGTCAATTTAAAGATAGTGGATGGATTTGACTGATTGCAACCACTCTAAAAAAGTGCTAAAACGCATTATATGCTTTCCCTTTTTTAGCTATCCACACATTTTTTTACCATTAAATCACATAAAATAATGGGATATTTATTTACATCGGAGTCCGTATCCGAAGGACATCCGGACAAGGTAGCCGACCAAATTTCAGATGCACTTTTAGATGAATTCTTGCGTCAAGATGCGGAATCAAAAGTTGCGGCAGAAACATTGGTAACAACCGGATTGGTTGTTTTAAGCGGCGAAGTTAAAACTAAAGGATATGTGCCGGTTCAGAAAATTGCACGTGAAGTAATCAACCGCATAGGCTACACAGAGGCCGGGTATATGTTCGATGGGAGCTCGTGTGGCGTTATTTCTGCCATACACGAGCAAAGCGAAGACATTAGTCGGGGGGTAGAACAAGAAAACCCGGAAGATCAGGGGGCTGGCGACCAAGGGATGATGTTTGGGTATGCCTGCAAGGAAACAGAGGATTATATGCCATTCCCATTGCAGCTATCGCATCAATTACTCATTGAGCTGGCTGCCATCCGCCGCGAAAATAAAGAAATGACTTATTTGCGTCCCGATTCTAAATCGCAGGTTACCATGGAGTATGGTGACGACAACAAACCAATACGGGTGCACACCATTGTAATATCTACCCAGCACGATGATTTTGATGAGGAGCAAGCCATGCTGGCAAAGATAAAGCACGATATTCAGAGCATTTTGATTCCACGAACGAAAAATAAATTACAAAAGCAGGACCAGGCGCTTATTGACGATAGTTATATTTTACATGTCAATCCAACAGGCAAGTTTGTTATTGGTGGGCCGCATGGCGACACAGGATTAACCGGACGAAAGGTAATCGTGGATACCTACGGTGGAAAAGGAGCTCATGGAGGAGGTGCGTTTTCGGGTAAGGATAGCTCAAAAGTGGACAGGTCGGCTGCTTATGCTGCCCGTCATATTGCAAAAAACATGGTTGCCGCAGGTGTTGCGGAAGAGGCTCTGGTGCAAGTAGCCTATGCTATTGGACTTGCAGATCCGGTAGGTTTGTTTGTTAATACCTATGGTACGGCTAAGGTGAATTTATCGGATGAACAAATAGCCAATGAAATTAGTGCCATTTTTGATATGCGCCCTTCGGCCATTGTAAAAAGATTTGGACTTAAAAATCCAATATTTGAACCTACAGCTGCCTATGGACATATGGGGCGTAAGCCATATAAACAAAAGGTGGTGGTTAAACAAAACGGATTAGACGTAGAAAAGGAGGTAGAATTTTTTACCTGGGAAAAACTTGATTTCGTAGAAGAGATTAAAGCCGTATTTGATTTGTAAAAGTTAAGTATTATTTAAATGAAGGGCTGTTCGTTATGCGGATGGCCTTTTTTTATGAATTTATTCGAATGGGTTTAAAGCAAATGTATTTTGATACTTTTATGAGAATATATTTTGGCATAAATTGGTTAATATGCTGATAGATGTTAGTTATTAGTAAATAAGCTAATAAAATACACTATTGCAGATTATACTAACAAAGCGATTGCAAATATTTAGTTATGTCATGCAATATTTATATGGTTAAATATAGTAATATTATTAAATTATTAGTAAATTAGCCCATAGTATATAAGTATTAGCTTAATAACTAATTTAATGTGCAATAAAGCAACTATATCGGCCGATATCATTTCCTATACGGCATTAAATCACAAGGATAAGATTAACCTTGGAGCAGAAATCAAACAGCTGTTAAGCGATTTGACTATCAGATATCGCAGCAACCAATTTTATGGGCGTATGGCGCAAGGAGATTACATAGAATGTGCTATGGATTCGCCTCAGTATGCCCTGCGAATTGCACTTATTCTTAAAACCTATATAAAATCATTCACCAATAAAATCACCGAAAGTAACCACCCTCGTATTCGGTATTTTAAGGAATATGCTGTTCGATTAGCCATTGCTGTTGCACCATTAAATAAAATTGATGTGGAGCATGCTATACTTGATGGAGAAGCTATTTATCTATCGGGCAGAACCATTAAAAAGCTTAGCACTTCTGATAAAAGCAAGGTAACTATTAAAAGAACGATGTACTTTCGTAGTCCGGATAAGCAAATACAAGATAATTTTGATGCCATTGTATTTTTATTGGATACGGTCATTTCGCGATGTTCTGCTAAACAATGCGAAGTAATCTATTACAAATTATTGGGTTTAAGCGAAAAAGAAATAAGCAATAATCTTGGTAAAATCCAATCCACCATAAGCCAGCACTCTACGGCCGCCGGTTGGCTATCCATACAAAAATCAGTAAATTACTTCGAAAAATACTTTACGCGATGATTCCTAAACTAATTCTGCTACAAGTTACCGCTCACCTATTGGCCGATTATTTACTCCAACCACAGCGATGGAGCAATTTAAAGCGACAAAAAGTAGTTACGGTTCATCATATTTATCATGCTATGGTGGTGTTTGCCTGTTCTTTTATCTTGTCATTCGATGTACAGTTTTGGAGCGCCGCTTTGGCAATAACCATATTGCACTTTGGTACCGATGTTTTAAAAAGCTATTTGCAGATTCAGGCTAAACGTGCTAACAAAACAATTAATTATTTTTTTTACGATCAGTTGATGCATCTACTCATTCTTACAACCATATCGGTATTATATCTAAACTTTTGCCCCCAGAGCTATTATTTAAATATACCGTATAATGTAGTGTTAATTGTTTTTGGGTTTGTTTTACTGTCTAAGCCTACAAATATTTGCATGAAAAATATATTTATGGTTTTTAAGATTGAAACACCAATTGACGATACGGAACATGAAATTACAAATGAAAAAAGTTTGCCAAATGCAGGAAAACTTATAGGTATTATGGAGCGGTACCTGGTATTTTCTTTAATATTGGTTTCGCAATATGCCGCTGTGGGGCTTATAATAGCTGCCAAATCAATACTACGTTATAAATCGTCGTATAAAAATGAGTATATATTGGTAGGCACTTTGTTAAGTTTCGGAATAGCTACTATGTTAGGCGTTTTTGCAGCTTCCATATTATAATATCACGGGTGTATTATTATTTTATCTTTTTGTGTTTCCCCAGGGAATTTGATAAGCCAACACATACGAAAACCCTAAATTAAAGCTGTTTGAACCTGTTCCAAAACCAGGAACAGTATACGGTTCAAGCAATTCGGTGTTACTCGAATTTATTTTGCCTTTTATGTGTATCATCCAGCTCATATAAAAGTTATTGAGCACTTCGCTTCGTAATCCAACAACAGCTTCTACCCAATGGGTACTCAAAGTGTAGGGCGAAATGGAGCTCGTGAAATCACCCCAATAGCCTTCGTAGATGGTAATTGAACTTGCGCCATGTTCTTGTATAGCATATCCATAGCGCAACCCTACCAATATGTTATCGTTATTGCCTTCTTCTGCTACCGCAAAAATATCGTAATCCACACCTGCGGTAGCATAGATTCCGGTTGATTCATATGTGTATGATTTATCGTCGAAAGCTACACGATCCGATCCTAAGGAGCCCACAAAAAAAGTGCGTTTACCTAAATTACTGCGTATGCTAGCTTCAATGGCAATTCTGTCGTCATCGAATAGGGGTATAAAAAATCTGGAAATATCAATACCCAGCTCGGTTCCGCGCTTTTTGTCGGGATAGGGAATTTTTTCCTTTTTTTTTAGCGGAGTACCTTCCTCATCTTGTAATTTTTGCCGTTCACGATCGCTTCGTGGCTGCGAATAATCCTGACTGATTGCAGGTAACAAAAACAAAATGAGTGATAAATTAATAAAGATATATCTTAACATTTTCAAAGTTTTCGTTGTAAATTATTTCGTCGTTAACAATTACCACCGTATCAATAAACGAAACATCAGAGTATAAAATGGTATCTAAGTATAATGAAAAAACAAAACCGCACTCGCCCGATACAAAGTTGAGTTCCTTTTGATGCACAAATGTTACGGTATCCTTCAAGGAGTTTAATTCTATTATAAACTGCGAGGTATCTTTGTGCAAGCTTAAGGGTAAATACAAATTGTTTACGGTTACGCTATCGTAGGGAATACTATCTACAGTGGGGCTGTATACTAACACATTGGCCACGGAAGTATCTTTATCGTCAATAGCGTAGGCCGAGTAAAAACCAGCTTGTACCGACTGTTGGTTGGACAAACAAAAATCTGAGGTTTCGTTGCCGCAGGCGCAGGCTACGATAATAGATAGAAGGGCCAACGTTCGAACCGTTTGTTTCATTCTGAACTCATTTTATTGCTAAAATGCAATATTAATAAAAAAAGGTTGACCTTACAGGTCAACCTTTTTGTTTTTATTTTTATTATCGAAGATCTTGAACTCCAAAAAGCTTAATGAGGCGGAAGCGATCAGCTTAAGTGCGAAACCGTATCTGAATCTCCATTTCAAAAATATTGATGGGAAACCTTTTGTTAGATACGCTTCAACGTAAGGATGAACCTTCAGGGTCAAATTTTTATTTTTTTGTTGTTCGACAGCTCTTTTCAGGCTGTCTTCCAATTTCTCCTCCAGTAGGATGGCGGGTGCAATTTTACCTGTTCCGAAGCAGGTAGGGCACGATTCATCGGTTTCGATGGTTAATTCCGGACGTACACGTTGGCGTGTAATTTGCATGAGACCGAACTTGCTCAACGGAAGGATATTGTGCTTTGTCCTATCCGGAGTCATCGCTTCCTTCATTTTCTCAAACACTTTTTGCCTGTGTTCGGCCTTTTGCATATCAATAAAATCCACCACAATAATACCACCCATGTCCCTCAACCTTAGCTGACGGGCAATTTCTTCGGCGGCAGCGAGGTTAACATCCAAGGCCGTATTTTCCTGGCTACTCGCATTTTTAGAGCGGTTACCGCTATTTACGTCGATAACATGAAATGCCTCAGTATGCTCGATTATAAGATATGCTCCACTTTTAAAGGATACGGTTTTCCCAAAAAGTGCTTTAATTTGTTTTTCGATGCCAAATTGGTCAAACAGGGGGGTGTCCCCTTTAAATTCTCGAACAATTTTTTCTCGATCGGGCGCAATCAAACCCACATATTCTTTTACCTCTTTGCACATTTCCTTATCGGAAATATGAATACTGTTGAAATCAGGGCTCATGATATCCCTGAGTATGGCCGAAGTACGGCCTATTTCGCCAACAACGAGGGCGCGTGGCTTTAGATTGAATATTTTGGCAGTAGATTCGTCCCAACGACGGGTAAGGGTTTTTAGTTCCTTATCCAGTTCGGCTACTCTTTTGCCTTCAGCCACGGTTCGAACGATTACCCCAAAATTTTTGGGTTTAATACTGATTAACAGCTTCTTCAGTCGGTTTCTTTCCTCGGCCGATTTTATTTTCTGGCTTACTGAAACCTTATCTGAAAAGGGCATTAATACAAGATTTCGTCCTGCAATAGATAATTCGGAAGTGAGCCTTGGTCCCTTGGTTGAAATAGGTTCCTTGGCAATTTGCACCATTACTTCCTGACCTGCGGAGAGAACATCTGCTATGGAACCGTTTTTATCGATATCCATCTCAGTTTTAATTTTGTGTAAGTCAACACCTCCCTTTTTAGCGGTCTTGGCCATGTTAAGAAATTTTTGCAGGGTACGAAATTGGGGTCCAAGATCTAAATAATGCAAAAAAGCATCTTTTTCGTATCCAACATCAACAAAGGCAGCGTTTAGCCCCGGCATAATTTTTTTTACCTTTCCCAGATAAATATCGCCAACGGTAAACTGTATGTCGATTTTTTCTTTTCTTAACTCTACCAACCTTCTGTCTTCGAGCAATGCAATCGAAAGCTCGTCGGGAGATACATCAACAAATAGTTCTGCACTCACAATAGTAGGTATTTCAATATAAATAAGAACTTTTATCCCGCCTATGTGCGGGAATTTATTAGCACATAAAACAAAGAACAAACAGTGCAGAATTAATCCTTCATGTTTGTTCTTTATTATGTTTTCACAATAAGATATGGAAGATTATTTCCTCTTCTTGTGTCTGTTTTTCCTAAGTCTTTTTTTCCGCTTATGCGTAGACATCTTATGTCTTTTTCTTTTTTTTCCGCTTGGCATGCTATAAAATTTTTAACTGTTAATAACCAATTATTTTACGTTTTCTTTTACATTGGTAACGAAGCTTTTAGAAGGCTTGAATGCCGGAATAAAATGCTTTGGGATAATAATGGTGGTATTTTTTGAAATGTTGCGAGCGGTTTTTTCAGCTCTTTCCTTTACAATAAAACTCCCAAATCCTCGCAAATAAACATTTTTACCTCCCACTAAAGAACCTTTGATAGTTTCCATAAAAGCTTCGATCGCTTTTTGTACGGTAACCTTCTCTATTCCGGTATCTTTTGAAATCTCGTTTACAATATCAGCCTTTGTCATCTTTGTTTTAAATTATTTAATTATCAACTGATTACATTAATATTCTCAAAATAAGACTGCAAAGATATAACGAATTTGAAAAATAAAAAACAAAAACTCTATTTTTGACAAAAAAAACAAGATGGCAGGTTTTGTTATTGACTTGATTTTGTGGTATAAAGAGAATAGGCGCGACTTACCCTGGCGCAAAACAAAGGATGTTTATCGTATATGGGTGTCGGAAATCATACTTCAGCAAACGCGTGTAAATCAAGGCTTAGCTTATTATCATAAATTTTTGGACCAATTTCCTTCAGTACATCATCTGGCCGCTGCCAGTGAAGATGCGGTGTTGAAATGTTGGGAGGGTCTGGGCTATTATTCCAGGGCGCGCAACATGCATCATACAGCTAAATATGTTTCGCACGAATTAAATGGAGTGTTTCCCAAAACCTACGAGGGTCTGTTAAAACTAAAAGGTATTGGTGCGTACACAGCGGCTGCCATTAGCAGTATTTGCTACAATGAGTATCGAACGGTGGTTGACGGTAACGTGTTTAGAGTGCTCACGCGTATTTATGGAATAAAAACACCCATAGATTCTGCAGCAGGCAAAAAGAAAATTGAAGACCTGGCACACACGCTTAATCATGGGCACGATAAAGGAACATTTAATCAGGCCATAATGGAGTTTGGTGCTTTACATTGCAAACCCAAGCTTCCATTATGTACTACCTGTATTTTTAAAGATGCTTGTTGGGCGTACGTTAATAAGCAAGTAGACTTGCTTCCGGTTAAAGGAAAAAAGATTAAGATGAAACACCGGTATATGTTTTATCTGTTTTTGGAAGACAGGAATAACAAAACCATTATTCAACGTCGTAACAATAAAGATATTTGGGAAGGTTTATATCAATTTCCACTGATTGAAACCGAAACCAATATATCTGTAAATAAACTGCTGGCATTACATGAATTTAATATGCTATCAGGTAATCAGGAATGTAAAATTATCTCGGAAAGGCGAGTGAAGCATCAACTTACCCATCAAATCTTACACCTCACCATCTTAAATATCCAAATTGATACAATTGAAAGCGTAAAAGCCTTAGGTTATCAGATTGTACCTATTAGTAATCTTGACGATTATGCTTTTCCCAAACCATTAGGCGCTGCAATTGGAGAGTGAAAAATTAACTCACGATAATTTTATTGTTAACTTTGCGGGCAAATGCTAAAGGAATAGTTGTAAATAGAATCATCTATTATTTTATGGTTCTTGCGTATATTATAATGTTTGCATTGGATAGGAAGTTTTGTAATTTTATATTTTTAAAAATTAATACCTTTTTGTTAATCTTACAGTCTAAACAAACATGTCAGTAAATAAAGTAATTTTAGTAGGAAACGTGGGCAAAGACCCTGAAGTAAGATATTTTGAAAATGACAGAGCTGTGGCCAATTTCCCATTGGCTACCACTGAACGAGGCTTTACAACCAGTTCAGGTCAGCAAATTCCGGAACGTACCGAATGGCATAATTTGGCGGTGTGGGGTGGGCTGGCCAAAGTGGTAGAAAGCTACGTTAAAAAAGGAACACAACTTTATATAGAGGGGAAGTTACGTACTCGCTCGTGGGACGACAAGGATGGTAATAAAAGGTACACTACCGAAGTAATTGTTGAAAATTTGCAGATGTTGGGCCGTAAGTCGGATAATCCCTCCAGCACTGGTCAGGCAGCAAATACCGGTACATCGGCGGCGCCCCAAAATCAGCAGCCCGTTTCATCACCACCGCAGCAATCTCCAACTCAATATAGTAATAATGACTCAAACGAGGGTTCGCCCGAAGAGGATGATTTACCCTTTTAATATTTAACTAACTTTTTATTTCTTGGAAACAGACCTGATTAACTTGTTCGTATTTCCGTTGATAACTACCATTGAATGGTTGCCCCTAACCTTGGGTACCTTCATATCTATGCTGGTGTTATTTATTTTACTGATGTGCTCAGCTATGCTTTCCGGTTCGGAGGTAGCTTTCTTTTCGCTTAACCCAAGCGATCTGCAATATCTCGAAGATAAGAATACCCGAAGTGGTAAATTAATATTGAAACATCTAAAAAAGCCGGAACAATTGCTGGCCACTATACTAATTGGCAACAACTTTGTAAATGTGGGTATCGTAATACTGGCGGCCTTTATTACCCCCTCCTTAATTAAGTTCGGCGAACCTTTATGGGTGCAGTTTGCAGTAGAAGTTATTGGTATTACTTCGCTGATATTATTTTTTGGCGAAATAATGCCTAAGGTGTACGCATCCCGATTTTCGCGTAATTTTGCCGAAATCATGTCATATCCTGTTTTAATTCTCAAGGTAGTGTTTAGTCCTTTAAGTGCTATTTTAGTTAAATCCACGAGCTTCGTAAACAAAAAAATGGGTAACAAAACGGGAACGATCTCCCTGGACGACCTGTCGCATGCCCTGCAACTTACAAGCGATGAGATTACCGACGAAAAAGAATTGTTAGAGGGTATAGTAAAATTTGGCAATATCAGCGCGGCAGAAATTATGAAAGCCCGCGTAGATGTAATCGATATTGATATAACGGCCGATTACAACAAAGTACTGGCCGAGATTGTGGAATGGGGCTACAGCAGAATGCCTATATTTGAAAACACGCCTGATAATGTTAAAGGCGTACTTTACGTTAAGGATTTACTCCCGCATTTGGATTGCGATAAGGACTTTAAGTGGCAGGAGCTTATACGTACTCCCTATTTTGTACCCGAAACAAAAAAAATTGATGATTTACTGGAGGAATTCCAACTCAATAAAATACATATGGCCATAGTGGTAGATGAGTATGGCGGCACTTCGGGCATTGTTACCTTAGAAGATATTTTGGAAGAAATTGTGGGAGAAATATCCGACGAAAACGATGAGGACGAATCGTTTTATGTAGTAGAACCCGATGGGAGTATTATTTTTGAGGGTAAGATATTGCTTAACGACTTTCATAAAGTAACGGAGATCGATGAAGCGGAATTTGAAAAGGTAAAAGGCGAAGCGGAAACTCTGGCAGGACTGATATTGGAGATAAAAGGAGAGATGCCTGAAAAAAATGACAGAATCCGTTATGGGGACTATTTGTTTACTGTGGTGGCTGTTGATATGCGCAGGATACGAAAACTTAGGTTTGAAAAAAAACCTGTAAATTAAAAATATGCTTATGAAGAGGGAGATTGTTTTATTAGCCATGTTTACAATGGCTATTATTTTTATGGCAGGATGCAAGCAGCATGGTACCCCCAAACCGCGTGGTTATTACCGTATCGCATTTCCGGAACATGATTATAAGCCTTTTAACAAAAAATCACCTTACACTTTTGACCTACCCGTTTATACCGAGGTGGGCGATGGAGCGCAGCCCCAGACAAGAGAAAAATATTGGTACAATATTAATTATCCAAATCTTAACGGTATTTTGCATATCAGTTATAAAGCTGTTGATAATAATTTAAATGAGATGTTGGAAGACAGCCGCAAGCTGGCTTACAAGCATTCCGTTAAAGCCGATGCCATAGCAGAGCGTTTGTTTATATCGGCCGATAAAAATGTGTATGGTACCCTCTTTGATATAAAGGGAGATGCCGCCTCGCCCGTACAGTTTTACTTAACCGATAGTGTCCGCAATTTTGTGCGCGGATCCTTATATTTTAATTCTGTGCCTAACAAGGACTCCCTGGCACCCGTAATAGATTTTGTTAAAACGGATATTGTCCATTTAATGGAAACTTTTGAATGGAAAGAGATGCCCAAACTATAAATTATGCCTTTACTACTTCACAAAGAAACAGATACGGGTGGCACTGTGGCGGTATGGAAAATGAAAGAGTCTTTGGATGTGCTGTTCTCAAAACTGAACTTGCACCAAAAGGACCGGGACAAAGTAAACGCCTATAAACTGGAAAGCCGTAAAAAAGAATTTTTAGCTACGCGATGTCTCATTAAAGAAGTCCTTGGCATTGATGCGGTTATTGATTATCTTGATTCTGGAAAACCGGTGATTAAAAACTCCGATTTTAAAATAAGTATCAGCCACACCAAGGGGTACGTGGCCGTTGCGTTTTCCAGAGGAGAATTTGCTGGTATTGATATCGAATATCCCTCCGAAAGGGTAGCGCGGGTATATAAACGTTTTGTGAGTCCACAGGAGGAGCTATTTATTCCGGAAGATAAAAAAGTGGAGTATTACACCATGATGTGGTGCCTGAAAGAAACGATGTATAAAATGTACGACCGCAAAAACAGTATCTTTACTATTAATTTCATCTGTCATCCGTTTCAATTAAAAAAGCAAGGAGCAATTCGTGCCACTTTTGACTTTGAAGATTGCCATACCATGGATTTTGAGTATGTAACAACACCGGCCTTTTACTTGGTGTATCATTGCTGATATACATTGAATTTAGCCTCGTAGAAAATGCACAACATGCATTCCAATTGGTTTACCCGGAAGTTGTTTCGCGAAGTATTGTGTTTCGTTTTTATATTAAGATGGAATATGGTTGGGGTATAGATAGAACTATTGATTAATAGTTCTATTTTTAATATGACCTAAAGAAAAACTAATTCCTTACATTCGCAGTTGAATCTAATTTTAGCAGAATAACTGTTCGTAGGTTTCAAAATTTACGCCATGATATTATCCTCCATACAACGAAGAACAAACAGCGGTAAAAAAACATTTGCTGTCCTTATTGACCCTGATAAGTTCCCACATGAAAATATAATCAGAATTATTACCGCCATGGAGAGTGCCAGCCCCGATATAATATTGGTAGGAGGTAGCTTGGTGGCTGGCAAAGTGGATGCGGTGGTAAAAGTGTTAAAGGAGAGCATGACCATACCGGTTGTTTTGTTTCCGGGCAGCTTGTTGCAACTCAGTCCCAATGCCGATGGTATTTTATTTCTTTCCCTGATATCTGGTCGTAACCCCGAACTGCTTATCGGTAACCATGTTGCCTCGGCTCCGTTTTTAAAAACTTCAGGCATCGAGGTAATTTCTACGGGGTATATTTTAATAGAGGGAGGCACAGCAACATCGGTAGAGTATATGAGCCAAACACGACCTATTCCGGCAAACAAAACCGAAATAGCCGTGGCCACCGCCATGGCCGGCGAAATGTTAGGTAAAAAACTTATTTATCTCGAAGCAGGAAGCGGTGCACGTGAACACGTACCACAGGAAATGATTTCTGCCGTAAAAAAGAATATTGAGGTGCCCCTGATAGTGGGCGGCGGACTGGACACCGCCCAAAAGGTTGAGGATGCCTGCCAGGCAGGGGCCGATGTTATTGTGGTGGGCAATGCGTTTGAAAAGGACATGGGATTGCTGCACCACTTTAAAAGAATTATCCATTCGTTTTAAATTTTTTATAACGCTTTATGGAAAAGAGGATTGATATAAGCGATGAACTATTAAAAAGATATTGCAAGGGGCTTTGCGATAAGAATGAACTTGCGTGGATAGAAGAGGAGATTAAAAAAACACCGCATCTAAAGCTGAGGGTGGACGAACTGAACCTTGAAATAGCAAAGGAAATTGAAATGACCTCCTTCAAAGAATTTTTTGATTTTTATTACCCCAAGTTGATGGCACACGCATGCCGTTTTATAGATGATGATTCCGCCAAAGATGTAGTTCAGGAAGTTTTTGTAAATTATTGGGAAAAAAGAAAAACGATTCAGGCAAAAAATATTCAGGCTTATTTGTACCGATGGGTGCAAAATAACTGCCTTAATATTATTAGGCACAACAATGTGGCAGGTGATGTACTCACCCGTATTGCCACAAAACGGATAGAAGCCTTTCAGTTATCGTCAGACAATAACGAGAGTCTTCAAAATCTTTATACAAAAGATATTTACGAAACCATTGAAGCCTCTTTGGAAAAGCTTCCCCCACGCACTGCCGAAGCATGCCGTTTATTTTTATTTCAGGATTTGGCTCAAAAAGAAATTAGCGAGCAAATGGATATTTCGGTCAGAACGGTTGAAACCCACATCTACAAAGGCTTCCTCTTTCTACGAAAAGATTTGAGCGACATCTTTTTTCTTCTTTTTTTATTATATTTTAATAAATAAGCATTTCTACTACGTAGTTTATTTGTGCACAGGTGTCTTTCATATGTATGCACAAAATAATACGTATGGAAGATCAATTATTATTTCGTTTCCTTAATGGCCAATCCACTTCTAAAGAGTTGGAAGAGATTGAGTTGTGGATGTCGATGAACAAAGCAAATGCCGAATGGCTTTTTGAATTAGAAAGAATGTGGGCATTGAAAAAAGAATTTCAGTTTGCGGAGCCACAAGCGCTAAGCGAAGCTTTTGCCCTGCTTAAAATGGAATTGGAAAAGAAAAATAATACCACCTCACAAACGCACAGTTTTGATAGCAGCCATAATAAAGCCACAAAACGTGTTTTGTTTTCTCGTACCAAGTTTATTTCGTGGAGTAAGAATGTGGCAGCCGCCATTATCGTTATACTTTTAACGGCCAATATTTGGCAAATGGTGTTTCCCGCCTCCGGAGAGCTTAATGTTATAGAAGTGCAAAGAGGCAACCGTGCATCTGTAACCCTAAGCGATGGCACCAAGGTATGGTTAAACTCGGAGAGTAAACTCTCATACCCCCAAAATTTTGCTAAAGACACCCGCCTTGTTTTATTGGAAGGCGAAGGCTTTTTCGATGTCACAAAAAATACTAATCATCCATTTGTGGTGCATAGCGATGAGCTGGAGGTAAAGGTACTCGGCACCAAATTTAACTTTAAGGCATATCCAAAGGAAGCATCCAGAGTATTTTTGAAAGAAGGTAAGGTTGAGGTCGCATCGCGGAATGGCGGGGACGGCCAAAATGAACGAATGATTCTTTACCCTAACGATATTATATCCTATTCAAATGTCAATGGCTTTGCAACGATACAAGCGACCAACGCTGTAGCTACAGAAAACTGGATTTCGGGAGAACTAGTATTTATTGATGAAACTTTAGAGGAAATAGTTAAGAATCTTGAACGGCAATATGATGTTCAGATTGTTATCAGGGATGCTGCGCTCAAAACCGAGCGATATAACAGTAGGGCACAGGCAGGAGTTACACTAAACCAAATGCTCGACCTTTTGAAAAGAACAGGAGAATTTGATTATGAAATACAAAATAATCAAGTTATCCTTTTTAGGGAAAAATAATTTTTGAATTGCTTAATACTAACTTACAATACACCAATAAATTAAACAGTGAAAATTATGAATGTTAATTGTTCTGCAATATCCAAGGTTATAACAACTGTGCTGTTATGCCTGTGGTTGCCGGGTACTATACTGTCCAATAACAGTATACTGGATTCACAGGTTGTCCGAATAACATTGGATTTGGAAAATCTATCATTAGGGGAAGTCTTATCTACCATCGAAAAAAAGAGCGGATATTATTTTACGTACAATCGAAACCAGGTTAATGTGGATAGTAAAATCAGCGTTCATGCCGAAAGTAAGACAATCCCTGAATTGCTCAATATTATTTTTAACGATAAAGGTATCAATTATGAAGTAAAAGACGAGAATGTAGTGCTGTATCGCGTTGATCAGGCTAAGCGTACAATAACCGGAACTATTACGGATAAAAATGGAGAACCTGTTGTTGGTGCAACAGTAATGGTAAAAGGTACTACAACAGATGGTACCATCACCAATTTTAACGGTGAGTTTACCTTGGATGTAGCGGAGGGTGAAACTTTAGTAGTTTCTTTTATAGGTTTCGAGCAACAGGAGATCATCGTGGGAGAATCATCTTTTTATAAAATTGTCCTGCAAGATTCAACGGAGCAATTGGGAGAGGTGGTAGTTACAGCGATGGGTATCGAACGTAAAGCCAAATCGCTAACCTATGCTACCCAAAGTATGGATAATGAAGATTTGATGCGGGTGCAGGACGCATCTTTCATCAATTCATTGCAGGGAAAAGCTGCCGGTCTTAAAATTACCCCAAACGTTGGGGGCGCAGGTGGTGCCTCTAAAATATTGCTCAGGGGGAACAAGTCTATTTTGGGAAATAACACGCCGCTTATTGTGGTGGATGGTGTACCCATGTCGAACCCGGTAAAAAACCAAAGAGGAATTGGAGGCGGAAGCGAAATGGGATATGGTTTTTCTACGGAAGGAGCCGATGCCCTATCGTCCATCAACCCCGACGATATAGAGAATATTAACGTGCTAAAGGGAGCCAATGCGGCAGCCCTGTACGGGAGTGCCGCCTCTAACGGTGTAATTATGATTACTACCAAAAAAGGTAAAGAGGGCACATTGTCCGTGAGCGTTTCTTCAAATGTTACTTTTGAAGATCCCATGCTTTTGCCCGAATTGCAGGATCAATACGGGGCAGGTATCAATTTAAATACCGACCCTGCCAAGATATCGGCCAATAGCTGGGGAAACAAAATATCCTCGATGACACCGGAAGAATTGGAGGTGGAAGGCTTAACAAACACACCGCAGGATTATATAAAGGATTTCTTTAGAACCGGAAGCACCTATAACACCTCCGTGTCATTAAGTGGTGGTACCAAGAATATCTTATCTTATTTTTCCTATGGAAATACCACATCAAACGGTATGATAGAGAACAATAATTTTACAAGGAATACAATCGCATTCCGCCAAAGTTATTCGTTGTTCAAAGATATCTTGAATGTGGATGTATCTATCAACTATGTGAACCAGTCAACGAAAAACCGACCTGGTGGTGGAACCAACCAAAACCCGCTTTATCACCTATATACTTCGCCCAGGAATACGGACATGAACTTTTATAAAAATAAATACAAAATAGACGATGCCACCTGGATGTCAAATTCTGAGTCTTCTAAACACCTTGTTCTTGTAGATCCTGAAAAAGGATTATATAAATGGGTTTATGAGCCTGTGGAGTTGAGCGGAACAAGACAAAACTGGTTGTTTGATGCACCCGACCAGAACAACCCATATTGGTTAATCAATCAGAATAACCGTAGAGACCAGGAAGATCGTGTGTATGGATATATCTCAACCAATGTTAAGCTCACCGAAGGGCTAAACGCACAGGCCCGATTTAGTATTGACCGATCGGCCTCGAGTACTACCGACGAACGAGGAGCTACCACACAGTATCCTAACAGTATGATGGATAGAGGTGTTTATGGAGAATGGAACAGGAAGTCGCATGAGTTTTACTTGGATGGAATGTTGAATTACGATAAAACATTTGGCGATTACACCGTTTCAGCGAGTGCGGGTTATTCAGCCCATAAAATCACGGGCAACTCAAGGGGTATTTTCGAAAATGCAACAGCCTATGATTATTCTTTGATGCGCGTGCCCACTGCAATAAATATCTTCGACCCAAGGGCCGGAGCCGGTTCCAGCCGCTCTTTCTCTAAATCAATTAACTGGGACGAAGGCTTATTTTTTACCGGACAGTTGGGGTACAAGGACTTTGCTTTTGTTGAAGGAAGCTACCGGAGAGACTGGTACCGCGCCTTTACGCAATTTAAAGATAGGGATGTAGCGGATAATTACGGATATTTTTCGTTTGGCGCCAATGTTTTGATGCACGAAATGATTTCCTTACCAGAATTTTGGAACTATCTGAAAGTGCGTGCTTCGTACAGTGAGGTGGGTAACTCCATACCAAATATTATGTACGCATCCAGCAATGTGAACCTGGTTACAGGGGGCGTTACGCCATCGCCGTATGCTTTTTTTGACAACCCCATCCCCGAAGTTTCAAAATCCTTCGAAACCGGCTTTGACGTATCGTTTTTCAGAAATGCATTAAGTTGGGATGTTACCTATTATAATTCTACCCTGAACAACAGTTACCTGATCGTAGGGTCGGGCGGATATTCCAAGCCCGTAAATACGGGTGTTATCCGAAATCAGGGAGTTGAAACCACCCTGACCTACTCCTTGAATCTAACCAAGGATTTACTTTGGAAAACAGGGGTAAATTTTGCTTATAACAGCAACAAGATTGAGGAAACATACAAGGAGGACGGCAAAGAGGCATTGATTGCCCAGCAAATTGGATTTGGGGGTAAATTCCAGATTCGGTACAAGCAAGGCGGAAGTTATGGCGACCTGTATGCAACCGACTTTAAGCGAAACGAAGATGGAAGTGTTGTGATTAACGGAGAGGGGCGACCTTTGTTAAGTTCCGACAAGTTTGGTAAGTTCATCGGTAATATGAATTCGCCTTACCAATTGGGGTGGAATAACACCTTCTCCTATAAAAACTGGTCGCTCTACTTTTTGGTAGATGGTAAAGTAGGGGGTAAAGTGGTTTCGTTTACCGAAGCATATTTGGACAAGCTGGGACTCTCCACGCGTTCGGGTGCCGACAGGTTGCTGGCTGATCAAAACCCGGAACTTGTTTTCGAGGATGACGAAGGGGATGAGCATCCGGCCATGCGCTTGCCCGATGGCCAATTGGCTCCCATTCAAAAGTATTATGAAGGTATTGGGGGCGATATTAACGCTACCCAATATGTATATGATGCCACTAACTTCCGCATGAAGGAGGTTTCGTTGGGCTACCGATTCAAAGACTTGTTTGGAAAAACAAAGGATTTAACCCTATCTGCTATTGGGCGTAATTTATTCTTTTTGTACAACGATGCGCCGATAGACCCCGAAACTTCACTGTCGTCGCAAAACAGTCTGGGTGGATTCGATATTTTTAACATGCCAACGGCACGTTCGTACGGTATGTCAGTATCCGTTAAATTTTAAAGATTAAATCAGGAATATGATAATAGATAAAATCATCATGAAAAAAACAGTTGTTCATTTCTACATTGTTGCCATGGCCTGTATTATAGGACTTCCCTCCTGCCTCTTCGAAGACGAAGAGTTTGGGGGAGAGCTCACCGAAGGCACTATTGAAGGCGAAACAGAAGTTTTCCGCGGCAATGCCGATAGCATTAATTACCACATCGATATTACACAGGAGGGTTTAAATTCGGCTATGGACTCGTTACGTAAAAAGGGAACCTTAGGTCAATTTATCCCGGCACAATATAACATGAGAGGCGGCAAAAATGGCGAATTGCCCGGGCCGCACGCATACCAATATCAGTTTAGCCTGGAGGTAGATAATTATGCCGGCTACATGTGTCTTCCACAAAATTTTGGCGGACGTATGACCTCCACGTACTACGACAGTCAGGATTTTAATGGCGGAGCCATGGGATCGTTTATTCAGGTTAAAAATGCAATCGTACCCGTGTTAAACCATCCTCAAATTGATTCGGTGCCCGAGATTAAGGCTATGGCATTGATGATCTATAATTATTCAGCCCAGGAGGTTGCTGATATCTATGGCCCTTTTCCTTATGCCGATTACAAAAACAACATCCAAACATCTCCTTTTACTTATAATCCGGTTGAGCTTATCTACAAGAATATTGTATCGAACATCGATACGGTGGTCGCATGTCTTAAAAATTTCGACAATCGGCCGGATTGGTACAAATCGGCCGTACAGGGAGCTATGTATCAGTACGATTTAATTTCGAGTTTGGATAATCGCGACATAAGGCATTGGATTGGTTTTGCCAATTCGTTGAAATTGCGGATGGCCATGCATATTGTAAAAGTTAACCCGCCATTGGCACAACAGTGGGCCGAGGAAGCGGTAGCTTCCGGTGTTATCGAGAGCCCGGTGGAGCAATTTATGCTAAATACGCTTTATCTTGGATTTTCACACCCATTAGCAACCATTTCAAACCTTTGGAATGACACAAGGTTGAATGCGTCGTTCGAGAGCATCATGAAGAGTTTGGATCATCCTTTTTTGGAGTTTGCTTTTAATAAAAATCAAGGCAGGATATTCAATAAGAACGATGAAAGTAAATTTCTGGAAACGGACAGCATGGTTATTGGCCTGCGTTCCGGAATCAGGATGCTCGAAGGACAGGCCTATGACGTAAATTTCAGAACGGCCTACTCCAGGGTTGATCAACAAACTATATCCTTAACGCCGCTCTACATCATGAAATATGCCGAGGTTTTGTTTCTGCGAGCAGAGGGAGCTCTTCGAGGCTGGAATATGGGTGGGAGCGCTCAGTTTTTTTATGAGGAGGGGATTAAAAACGCATATGAGGGAGAGCGATTCAATAGCCAATATGTTAATCAGATAGATGAATATATGTCGCGAGAGCAGGCAATTGATTTTGTTTACGAAGACCCCTACAATGATCGCTACAGCCTTACAAGCCTAACTAAAATTGGTGTAAAATGGAATGATGGTGAAGATAATGAAACGAAACTTGAAAAAATTATGACCCAAAAATATATTGCCGGTTTTCCGTATTCTTTTGGAGCATGGACGGATATTCGACGTACGGGCTACCCCAAAATATTTCCTGTTCTGCACGATGATGGGGATGGCTCTATCGAAGCCGGCGATATCATTCGCAGAATACCGTTCCCCGGTGACAACGATCCAGCAACTCAGGCTGATATTGCAGAATCAGGACTGGAAGCATTGGGCGGACCAGATTTGCAAGGTACCAGACTTTGGTGGGACGTTCAAACCTCTTCTAATTTTTAATGAGGGAAGGATATCACTTTAAAAATAAATGAAGTAAAGATTTTTCCGCCGAAGCGTCGACGGAAAAATCAAAGTGATCACATAAATAATTATTAACCAACAAAATTTATTTGTTATGAATAACAATTATCTACTTTTTGGGCTTTTAGCCCTCTTTTGCAGTGGTGTTTTTATGCCATCAACGGCGCAAATGTCACCTACGGCATCCAAAGACATTTATGACTGGACACCTTTCCAGGATGTTCAAATGGTTGAACTTTTTTACCAAGCCATCCAGGAAGGCAGAAATTATCCTACTGATGCGACTTTCCGAAGTACTTTCGGTTTCGATATCGAATTCGCCCGTTCGCACGTGCGCCCCAATGCGGTGTTGATAGATCAAAGCAAACAGGTAGATCCTTCTATTGATCCCTCCCGTAAGTTGTGGATGAACCTACCCACGGGCGTTGGCCCAATGGTTGGTGGTTATCCCAGCGATTTGTTTAACAATGATGTGTACTCCATGTGGCAATACACCAAGTTGTTTGGTGCTTGGAACCATAGTCTTTTCCAGGCTCCCGGTGGATGGGCCGATGCCGCCCACAAGCATGGTGCAGACATGTTCAGTGGCATCAAGTTTTTTGAGAGCTGGAACGACGACGGTGGCGAGGGCGCCTATCAGGGTCTGATAACTGCTAAGGAGTTGGATGGCTCGTACAAATACGCCGAAGCATTTATCAACTGCCTAATGTATCTGGGGCTGGACGGTATTAACTACAATTGGGAAGCATCAGGATACACAAAGGCCGACGTAATCGCTTTTCATAAAGAATTGTTCCGGATTGCGGATGCAAAAGGTTTTGATAATTTCCACATCGGTCTTTATACCCAGAATTCGACACTAAGCGGATGGAATACTCCAAGTCTTTACTATGGAAATGACCCCGGGCAAAAGACAGTAGATCTAATGTTAAATTATATGTCGGGTGATTTTTCTTCGGGCTATGCCACTTCAATAGGGGCAGCTGAAGCGGTGGGGCAAACGGATCATCTTTATTCAGGTGTTTGGATTGTTACCATGAACAGAAATTGGCCAATGATGAATCTTCCGGAAGCCAAAAAAATGAACCTTTGTCTTTGGGGCGAGCACGGGCAGAGCCGTTTTATGAGCTATAATAGTGGAACGGATGGTTTCGACATTCAGGAAAATTATCAAAAGTTGTTGGAGAGGGCTTTTTCAGGTGGAAATCGTAACCCGGCTGACAAGCCTGCACTTTCCAGCACAGGCAACGAATGGGAAGGTGAGGAACCCCTTTCCACTTTTGGCGGACTGGCCACTATGATTGCCGAAAGGCCTACAGTGCAAGGTAAACTACCTTTTATTACCAATTTTCAGTTGGGTAATGGCGAGCGTTATAACTATAAAGGTAAAAAAGCCTTTGGCGGATGGTACAACATGGGTGCACAGGATTATCAGCCCACCTACCGTTGGTTGGTTTATAATGCCGATACCGAGGTAGTGTCAACTGATATTCAACCATTCTACACCCATAGAGATGCTTACAACGGTGGTTCTACGCTCGCTTTGGAGGGGACTGCAACAGCAGGCGGAACAGATATCGTTTTGTATCGGACCGATTTAGAGATTAGCGATGCCAACCCGAAAGTAAACATTGCTGTAAAAACGTATGAGGAACAAGAGACTCCCACTAATTTATATGTTATACTGAAAAAGAAGGGTAGCAATATCTGGGAAGAGATAGCAGTAGGAAATACAACAGGAAAAGAGTGGGAAGAAAAAACGCTTGATATGAGCGGTTTTGCCACAGGCGACTTCATCGAGTATATTGGTTTGCGTGTAAAAGCCACTACGCCTGTTAACGATTACAGCCTGTATGTAGGTAAACTTGGTCTATCAGACGACCGTTTGGTTAAAGTGGCCAGTGTAGAAGATTTAATGGTAGAGGTTAAAGAAGAAACTCAGCAATCCATGTCTGTTAAGCTCAACTGGAAAGTTTCTCCTTTCGAGACATCAGCGCGTGCTTTAGCAACAGGGTTGGTTTATAACGACGAGGCCAATGTAAATCATTTCGAGATTGTTTATAAAAATGGAGTCGATGGTAGAATTAAAGAGTTAGGTCGTACTTCAACATGGTCCAACTTTATCGGCGGCATCGTATTTGACGATTCAGAAACCCCCGAAGAACCGTATATTGGCGTTCGTGCAGCCTCTATCGATGGTAAAAGCTACTCGAAAGTATCGTGGGTAAAAGTGACTCGTGCCGATGCAGGTCAGCTGCCTGAGTTTGTTGACGATAGATATTGCTCCTCTGAAATTAATCCTGCTGCCGAGGGTGTCGATATTGCTCGCGCACAGCGTTATCTTACAGAAGTGAAAACAACAGGACTGGCCGATAATTTAAACTTTACAGCGAATGCTCCGGTTGAGGATGGAACGCAGTATCAAAATGCAACTAACTATTCATTTACAGCCAATCAGGGTGAAACCTTTGATTTCTCATTTAAAGCCTTTGATACCTCGGATGCTATGTGGAATGGAAGCCCCAAAACCGATGGTTTGAGGTATTGCTTTGCTAAAGCTTATATCGATTGGGATAATAATGGAGAGTTTGATCCTGCAACGGAAGAAGTGTTCGACCTCGGAACTGCTAGGTCTTCTACCGTGGCTTTTGAAACCACTGGGGTAACACAAAGCTTTACTGTTCCCGAGCGTGCCGCTCCAGGTGCTGTACGTCTAAGAATTGTATTCTCCGACGCATGGTTCCCACACCCCGGGCCTTGTGGATTGACGGCAAAAGGTTTCTCCATTGATTTCACTATGAATATCACCGGAACTAACCCACCTATTGTAGCAGAAGATAAGCATGATCAGGGTATGCCTGAAGAGCCTGTTAGAATTTATGACGAGAACCCCAATGCCCCCGACGGACCGGTTTCTGTTGGTGAGGAAGTTTACGAAGGAGCTTATTCAAGCTTCTATCCTAACCCTGCTAACGGTGTTGTTTACTTCGAAAATGTTCAACAGGTTTGGATTTATTCTTTCGACGGTAAATTGGTACATAGCGATAAGGGTGTGGCTATAGAAAAAGCTGACATTTCTTCTCTTACGCCCGGTGCCTACATCGTTCGAATGATGAACGAAAAAGTGATAAGATCGGGGAAACTGATTGTAAAGTAATTTATAATTGAGCTATATGGAGGGCACATAAGTTTGTGCTCTCCATATTTTTTATCAAATTTTTAAAAGTTAAAAAACATGAAAAAAAATTACCTTTTATTTATTTTCCTCTTGTTAGGAAGTTATGCGCTAGCCCAGACCTTACCCGGCATCGAGTTCAATGGAACGGATCAGTACATGAAAATTACAAATCATGATGATTTTAAAATCAGTACCGGCGAAAGCTATTCTGTTACTTGCTGGATAAATGCTCCGGGCTATAAGTCGGGGATGCGATTTGTGAGTAAAAGAGGTGTAGGAATTTCCAGCACCACTGGCTACGAAATGTGGACCGGGGGGTCAGCCGGGCAGTTTTACGCCATCAACACCCCTTATGCCGGTGGCGGAAACGTACTTAGTGCTTATGGTTCGGCATTAGGTTTTCTTGATACATGGTATCATGTGGGCTTTACGGTTGATCGCGATGCTGGCAAAATATATATGTACCAGGACGGTGTAAAGGTGGGCGAATCGTCCAACTCCTTAACAATGACCTCGAACAGCTCCGATGCCTGGACGGTAGAAAACGACCTGGATGTATTTGTGGGCGCCGGAATTGCCGATCCAGCCATGAACCCGTCAAATTTCTTTAATGGTAAGATGGCCGACCTGCGTTTTTGGGATAAAGCCCTTTCGTCCACCGAAATGCAAACGGACATGACTGCCCAGGTTACAGCCGATACGCCAAACCTATTGGCGGCCTACGATTTTAATAATATCGAGGGAGTTGTTGTACCCGATATAAAAGGTATGCATAACGCCACGCTCATTAATTTCCCGGTTTTGGGAACCATAGTGGCGGATGTTGAGCAAACAAAAGTTTCTTCTTATACCGGAAGGGGAAATGCCAACGAAGTAATCAGCAAACTAAAAGTGAACTTGGGCGGCGATGTAAACGCCGAAATCAATAAGATAAAGATAAGCAAGACGGACGCCACCAATATTGGCAATGTAAGTAAAGTAAAAATATATACGAGCGGAAATACAGATGATTTCGATCCGCGCACAGCCCAAGGCGCCACACTTTTGGGCGAGGCCGATTTGGTGGACAATGAGTTTGAGGTAACATTGACAGGCGACCTCGTACCCGGCTACAACCATCTGTGGATAACGGCCGACGTGAGCGACGCAGCGGTGGAAGGTGAGAAGATAGGATTGAATTTTCATTCCCTCACTTACAAAACTACCGAAATATACAACTACACCGAAGATCAGCCATTCGTTGAGCGCGAAATATTACTGGGTCGTAAACTACTTTTTGGCCCGGGCGACTACGGCTCTACCAATTATCGTATCCCTGCCATTATCACTGCCGACGATGGTACGCTTGTGGCTGTAACCGATAAGAGAAAGTTTAACTCAACAGACCTTCCGGAGGATATTGATATCGTGGTGCGCAGAAGTACGGACAATGGTGTAACCTGGTCGGAGCCAGTTACTATGGCGCAGGGAACGGGCAGGAATAATGGTTTTGGCGATGCGGTACTGATGAAGGCAAACAGTGGTAAATTGGTAGCTCTATTTGTTGGTGGCCCAGGCCTTTGGGGTTCAACGCCGACCAATCCCATCCGCTCTTATGTAAGTACCAGCGACGATAACGGTTTAACATGGACCGCACCGGAAGACATTACTTCGCAAATATTTGGCGCCGGTGCTGCCGATCCGGTACGCGCAGCATGGCGGGCTTCGTTCTTTGGATCGGGTCAGGGGCTTTGCCTCAACGATGGCCGCTTGATGGCCGTAGCAGCCATCCGCGAAAGTTCAGTGAATAATGTGCTGAACAATTATGCGATCTATTCCGACGACGAGGGTGCAACATGGAACGTTTCCGGAAAAGCACTGAACGGTGGCGACGAAGCCAAAGTGGTGGAGCTGAACAACGGGGATGTTTTAATGAGTATCCGGAGAGGTGGAAACCGTCTATGGGCAAAGTCAACCGATAGAGGAGAGACCTGGAGCTCCAACGGATCGTGGGCGGATATATGGGGCAATGCCTGTAATGGAGACATGGTGCGTTATACATCTACCAATGATGGCTATGACAAGGACCGGATTCTGCATACGCTGCCCAACGCTTCCGACAGAAGCAATGTAAGTATGTGGATAAGCTACGACGAAGGTGATTCCTGGCCTGTTAAAAAAACCTTGTGTGCCGGTAAATCAGCCTATTCTTCTATTACCATTTTGCCCGACGGAACAATCGGTGCGTATGTGGAAGAGGATGAGACGAAGCCTTATAAAATGTATTTCTTGAGGTTTTCCTTGGACTGGCTTACATCAGGAACAGATACTTACACCGAACCCAATACTACCCAAAAGGTAGAAGACCCCGTATTCTCCGTACCTGCGGGGACTTATTTCGAGAATCAGACAGTGGAGATTACTAGTGCCACACCAGATGCCACTATCTACTATACTTTGGATGGAAGCGCCCCAACATCATCGTCGCTTCTTTATGATCAGCCAGTCCTGATTGATGAAACGGCAACCCTAAAAGCCATTGCCGTAAAGGACGGTATGTCGTCGAGTGTGGTTGTATCGGCATCTTATATCCTTAAAAATAGTTGGAGTACTGCCATAGGTACCATCCACTCAACGGAAGCAAGATACGTTACCTCCGCTGCAACAACAGGAGCCGAAGTGGATTTAGATTATGCGCAAAGCGCAGATCCGCGCCAAGTTTATATAGAAACTAATGCAGGCTTTACCGCCGCACGGGGGACGGAAGTTACATTGAATGTAACTACTTCCGAAGATATGAAGTGGTGCCATGGAATTGTGTTTATCGACTGGAATAAAAACTTTTCTTTCGACGATGACAATGAGCAGATAGCAAAAATAGGAAAGGATTCCTGGGAAGACACCAGTCTGCCCAGTCAAGGAAATCCGGTCTTGCTCGACTTTTCACTTCCAATACAAGTGCCTGCGGATGCCTTTATCGGCACTACCCGCATGAGGATTCATTTTACCGATGCCTGGCACGACAAAACACCCGGTCATACGCATTCGGCAGAGGATGCGGTGGACAAAGGGGGGGTGTACGATTTTGACTTGATCATATCGGATACAGGTACTTCAATAAAAGAGAGCGAAGAAAATAATTTGCTCGCCTATCCAAACCCTGCTACTGATGTGGTTTATTTCCGAAATGTACAAAAGGTTTCGATCTATTCTATCGTGGGTAAATTGGTGTATAATGATAAGGCAGCATCTGTAAATAAAGCTAATGTTAGCACATTGGAACCTGGAGTTTACATCATGCGCATGAAAACCAAAAGCGGAACAGAAACAAGAAAACTAATTGTAAAATAATTAGCTTGTCTCGGAATTTTAAACACTACGATAATCGGTAACAAAAGATTTTATTTAGTGTAATGTTTAAATGACGACAAAACCTACAAAAGGATAAAAATTATCAAAAAATAGTAGAAAAGAAGGTGTGAATAAACACATCTTGTAGTAATGTCATAATGCGAACAGCCTGAGGTGTTTATTATCTCAGGCTGTTTACGTTTTGTACCCGAGGACTTCGCTTCGAGCGAAACCAATGTTAGTTTCACAATATTTTTGGCCCTCCTCCGTTTTATGCAATATCAACAACACAACACACTATGCTTATAATTAAACGCAACAGGGTATCGGTGATGATACTCGCTTTGGCATTATTATGTCTGTATCCATCGGCTGGTGCCCAAAGCAAATTTAAAGAGATGGCCGACGTGCAATTGCTTACGGGCTACAACCGGGGATTTGGTTTTGGGGGCAACCTGGTTCTGAACGGATTGTCAACTGAATTTCCTTTCGATATCCGATTCGGAGTGGGGTATACCCTTTTAAATCCTGGTAAATCTTCCGATGCCCGCCGTATCTTTATTAACAACGCCACCAACGGGACACCTGAAAAGAAAGGACGTTCCATTGACCTGCGCATGGACTTACTCAAGCGTATAACTTTGCTGGGCAACTCCAATTCGTATTGGTTTTTTGGCCCGCGCTACTCCTTTTTTAACGGTAACTTTAAATATGTGGGCGGAAACGAGGACTTCGATGTTACCTCTAAGCAGTTTGGCTTTGGGGGAGGCTTTGAGAGCCGGTATAACATCTCCGATAATTTAAAGCTGGTAGCCACCGCCGGACTGGATTACTTTTTAGGTGCCACATTGCAGGGGCACGATACATCATACAGTCCGGATAACGATAATGTAAACCCCCGGAATAAACAAGATGTCGATGGAAAATACTCGTACAGCGATGCGGATAAAGCCATTAATCAGCCTAAGTTTATGCCTCGTATTATGGTAGGTGTTCAATGGGATTTTTAGGATTTTGTTGGCTCACTACAAGTGCGCCTTATCGTATCACCCGGAGTTTGTTACCTCCTTTCGACATATAATTCACCAGTAAACCATAACCCTACTGCACCACCTCTTGCAGCGGTTCTCCCACACACCCGTTGGGCTCCGGTATTTGCAGTATGGTAGATAGTGTAGGAGCTACATCAATCATATTTACGGGTTCTAACACCTGAGTGCTGTTAACATTCCAACCAAAGAAAATAAGCGGAGTATAAAAATTTTGTTCCAGACTCACTTTTTTGTAGCCGTTTATTTCTTCCGTCCAGCCGGGTTTAAGGGAGATAAATAAATCGCCCGAGCGCCCGTGAAAGTAATTTTGTTGATACTCGTTGAATATGCCGGTTGTATATTCGTTTACGCGCAGGTGATAGGCGGTAATTGTTTTGTCGATACCCCTTACCTCTAATAAGAAATTGGCCGCTTTATCTTGTATTTCCTCCAGATTTATTTGCTTTTCGTTTAGTAGCTTATGGTTAAAATAAAATTGCTTGTCGTTGTATCCGGCCACCCATTTGCCTTGTCCATAAATAGCCATCAGGTAAAGGTTAAGCAGAGCCGAAGTTTTTTTTCCATTAAAAATACCGGTACTCACGTTGTTCTTTGCTAAAGTCTGGGGGAGCCATCCTATGCTGGGAGTAGAGCTTAGTACAAATAAAGTATGTTCTAAACCAACATCATCGCGCACCAATTGTATGATAGATTCTATTTGCTCATCAAGCCGGATCAGCATGTCTTCCATCTCTACATCAAACATTTCCTGGGGTCTGTCAACAAAAGGTTTACACGATAAAGATATAGTGAGTAGGTCGGGATATTTATCTTTTCCCAGTTCCTCGTTGATGATTAGAGAAGCCACAAAGTCGCGCAGCAAAACATTCCCGAAGGGCGAACCAATTATTTTTTGGTAAGGAAATAGGGGATCGCGTTCTTTCATATCGTACATAAAATGACGGGGTGGCATAGGACCTTTCGAAATGTATTCATGGTAATCATTTAAGTCGCTTGCCGGGCCCCACTGCCGTTGAATGTACATATCGGCAAAATTCATGTCGTTGTACTTTTGCGCCCAGTTTGGAGGTGCAGAATCGCTATTGTTTATCATTCTTCCGGTGGTTCGGTTAAGCCAAAAGGTTAATTCGTCATTTAAAAATCCTTGATAGGCCAACATTTCGGGCGATAAGGATACAGCGGCTACTTTTGACTTTCCTTTGTAAAAAATATTTAATTCGTCCGAAATGGTTGAACAATTGAGTCGGGGAAAAATGATTTGTCCTGAATCGGGCTGAACTTGCGCATTGGGGGCATAAAAATAACTGGCTTTTTCTTCGCTTTGTTGTTGCGCATTGTACCATGCCGAACCAATAACACCATGCGTAGAGGCATAACTGCCGGTGTGTATGTTCAATAGTTTGGTTCCCCTGAAGGAAGTGGTGGTTTTATAATTGCCCCGATGATAAAAAGTACCGTTTTTAATTAATTGATTAAATCCGAATTGGCTAAACTTATGGCTAAAGGTAATAAGATGTTCTGTACGTAATTCGTCAATATTTAAAAATACCACCAGCTTTGGTGCTTGTGTTGGCTTGTAATTTTGACCCGAAACCACCACCCCTTTTATAAAAAGGAGCGATAGAAAAAAAACAAAAGAAAACTTCATTGGATACAATCTGATTAAAACTTGCGCAAAAATAGGCAGCACAACCCAATATCTCAAATATATTACTGATATTCAGTGATAAGTTTTAGCCTGAAAGATGTACGCATTTTTCATTATCGCTATAATTGGCGTTTTTTTATTGCCACTAGTAGACCGTTCAAGAAATAATATGGAACGGTTCTGTACCACAAGGTGCTTATACAGAACCGTTCCGTACTTCCTTTAATGCAACTGAACTTTCAAAACTCACTACTAGGTGAGGCATGGCTGCCCATAAAGGTCATTATATGGGTAGAGTGTATATTTTTTTAAAAAAGGGCTTGCAAGTACTTACTGACCTGTTGGTTTCACCATCTCATGTCTTCTGTATGAAACCACTTCAACATCCTCTATGTAAATAATGCCGGCGGCATTGGCTTTGTCCATAAGGTTCGAGACTACAAGCGAAAAATCTTCTATGCGTTTTGCACGATCCACTATTTCTATGATAATGGGAGGGTCTTGCGACATTTGATAGGTTTTGGAGGCGTTGGTCAGGCCATTGGCTCCATAACCCATGGCGCCTCTTGTTGCGGTGGCACCCGCCAATGAAGTTTTTTTGGCTGCAAACATAATGGCTTCGTATAGCGAACGTTGGTAAACTGTTTCTATTTCCCGTATAATTATCTTAAGCTTTTTGACTTTTCCCTCTAGTAGCATAATTATTTGTTGTTGTGTTGAGTTAAGCTTGCAATAAGCGTTTAAGAACTTTCAAATTACAACTATTAAGGCATACCATCAACATAAAAAATAATTTTCTTTTTTTATGTGCAGAAATTTCTGTTTGCATTATTTAACTTTTGCCGCTTATCAGTTGATTGTTATTTAAATATTATTAATTTTGAGAGCAGTGCGATATAAGTTGTATTTATTCATTAGATAACAAGTGCGAATTGTTTTCGCAAATTCATATAATTACTAACATGGTCAAGGATCAAAAACAAATATTCATGCATTTGCGGTAGCTTGAAGGTCTCTATGAGGTGACCATGCATCGGGTGCTATGTGAAATTTGATTTTATTGATTTGGCCGCAATTCTAATTGTTTTATGAAGGTATATCAAGCAAATCAAATCAAGAACATAGCCCTTCTTGGAAGTTCGGGCTCGGGTAAAACCACCCTCGCCGAGGCTATGTTATTTGAGGGTGGTGTTATCAGCCGTCGTGGCGATATCGAAAACCGGAATACTGTTTCAGATTATCACAAAGTAGAACATGAGTATGGTTATTCCGTTTTTTCGTCAGTACTATACACGGAGTGGTTAGGTAAAAAACTCAATTTTATCGATTGCCCCGGTTCCGACGATTTTATTACAGGAGCCATAACTTCACTTAACGTTACCGATACGGCCCTGATGTTGCTAAACACCACACAAGGTGTTGAAGTAGGCACCCAAAACCTTTTTAGATATACCGAAAACTATAACAAACCGGTTATTTTTATAGCCAATCAGTTGGATCACGAAAAAGCCAACTTTGAGCAAACCATCGATCAGGCCAGGGAATCATTTGGTAAAAAGGTGGTGATTGTGCAATATCCCGTAAATGCCGGCCTTGGCTTTAATGCCCTGGTGGATGTGCTTAAAATGAAAATGTACCAATGGGGACCCAATGGCGGCGAACCAGAAATATTAGATATCCCGGACAGCGAAAAAGAAAAGGCAAACGAGCTGCATAATGCCTTGGTTGAAGCCGCCGCCGAAAACGACGAAGAGCTGATGGAACTATACTTTGACAAGGGTACCCTCGACGAAGACCAGATGCGCTCCGGAATTAAAAAAGGATTGATAGCAAGGGATTTATTTCCTGTATTTTGTGTGGCCGCCATCAAAGATATGGGTGTTCGCCGTTTAATGGAATTCCTCGGTAACATTGTACCTTTTGTATCCGAGATGCCTAAACCTATTACCAAAGATGCACAGGAAGTAGAGTGCTCTGCCGATGGCCCTGCATCAATCTATGTGTTTAAAACCAGTATTGAACCCCATCTTGGCGAGGTTTCCTTTTTTAAAGTAATGTCGGGAAAAATTAGCGAAGGCATGGATTTGGTAAATATGAGCAAAAGTGCCAGGGAAAGACTCTCACAACTTTATTGTGTGGCCGGAAATACGCGTTCAAAAATTACCGAGCTGGTAGCCGGCGACATAGGCGCAACGGTTAAGCTAAAAGAAACCACCACAAGCGATACCCTAAATACCAAAGGGTGTGATTACGTTTTTGAAGCCATAAAATATCCCGAACATAAATATCGAACCGCCATACGTCCATTAGATGAGCACGACGACGAAAAATTGGGTGAAGTATTACAACGCATGCACGAAGAGGATCCTACCATTGTAGTGGAGTATTCCAAAGAGCTAAAACAGATAATTGTGCATGGCCAGGGCGAGTTCCACCTGAACACCATGAAGTGGCGTATCGAAAATAATGATAAAATAAAGGTTGAATTTGTGAAGCCCAGAATTCCTTATCGCGAAACCATTACCAAAGCGGCAAGAGCCGATTACCGCCATAAAAAGCAATCGGGCGGATCCGGACAGTTTGGCGAGGTACACATGGTTATCGAACCTTACGAAGAGGGAATGCCTGAGCCTACTGTTTATAAGTTTAATGGTCAGGAATTTAAAATGAACGTGAGAGGTACCGAAGAAGTAAAGCTGCCATGGGGAGGTACTTTGATGTTTCATAATTGCATAGTGGGGGGTGCCATCGACAACCGTTTCTTACCTGCTATACTTAAGGGTATTATGGAAAAAATGGAAGAAGGCCCTTTGACCGGCTCCTATGCACGCGATATCAGGGTTTGTGTTTATGATGGTAAGATGCACGCCGTGGACAGTAACGAAATTTCGTTTAAGCTGGCAGGCCGGCATGCTTTTAGCGATGCCTTTAAAAATGCCGCTCCAAAAATTCTGGAACCCATTTATAATCTGGAGGTAAAAGTTCCATCGGACAGGATGGGCGACGTAATGAGCGACCTGCAAGGGCGCCGGGCTATAATCGAGGGCATGAGTAGCGAAAAGGGTTTTGAGGTGATTAAAGCTAAAGTGCCCTTAAAAGAGCTGAATAAGTATTCAACCTCGCTGAGTTCCATTACCGGTGGAAGGGCTATGTTCACGCAAAAGTTTGCCCAGTACGAAATTGTACCCCACGATGTGCAAGGACAGTTACTGGACAATTATCAAAAAGAACTCGACGAGGCCTAATTTGAAAAAGGAGCATAGCAATTAGATATATTGATTTGCCAGAGTAATAAAAAAACCGGTGCAACATGTTGCATCGGTTTTTTTTTGAAATAGATTCATTGAATAAAGCAAAAGTGCTTCTTTACATGCATTAAATTTATTTCCTTGTGATTAAAGTCACTCCAGAGGAATTCCGCTACAAACCCTAAGCATCCACCTTTTTACCCTTATTTTTTATCAGCAGATAAAGCAGTACAAACCCGGCAATCATCAATAGCCAGGATGACACACCAAATGCGGCTGGTATTGTACCTGCAAAAAGTGCCACACCACCCACCGTTAATGCATAAGGCAACTGGGTGCGCACATGAGCCATATGATTGCATCGGCTGGCAAGGGAGCTTAAGATGGTGGTGTCGGATATGGGAGAGATGTGGTCGCCCAACACCGAACCCGCCAACACGGAAGAAACCACGTTGTAAAAAATGGGTAGTGCACGCGCCGTATCCATTCCTGCCTCCATCGAAATATGCCATGATGCCGGAAGTATCAAAGGGTAGATAATAGCCATAGTGCCCCACGATGATCCGGTGCTGAAGGCAATCATAGCCGAAAAAACAAAGGTCAGGGCAGGTATCCATTGCGGGCTCAGCCTAATATGACGCATCAGCTCAGTTATAAAGGCAGCGGTATGCATATCCTGCGTTATACGGGCTATGCCCCAGGCCAACACCAATATCAGTACGGCACTAAACATCGTTTTAAAACCATTTACTAAACCTTCTATGGCCTCTTTTAAACGGAGTATTTTTTGTGCGGTTGTAAGTACTAAGGCCACCAATACGCCGCCCAGCGACGACCAAAGTAAAGCCTTAAACGAATCCGCATTACCTACGATTATAGATAATTTTGTACTTGTTTTTAAAGTAGTATCATGCCAAATATCTGCATCAAAACCTGTGTAGGCTAAACCGGCCATAGTGCCCCAAATTACAACCATAACCGGAATAAAAGCATTGTACCACCTGCCTTTCACATCACCGCCTACCTCAATTTCCTTAACTATTTGCGGTAAATGCACCCTGGGTCTATCCTCTTCATCAGTTTCCTCTGTTCGCGCTTGTCTTTCTGCTTTTAGCATTGGCCCAAAATCCTTCTTCTTAACAATTAACATCAGTACAAAACCTAAAGTAAAGATGGGATAAAAGGAATATTGCAAGGAGTTCAGAAATACCTGATAAGCCGATTTATCCAAGCCTAATAGGATTATGCCATCGCTAATATAGCTCAACTCGGCACCAATCCAGGTAGTGATAAACGCAACAGCCGCAATGGGTGCCGAAGTTGAATCAACGATATAGGCGAGTTTTTCGCGCGACACCTTTAACTTATCGGTTACCGGACGCATCGTATTTCCTACCACAAGGGTATTGGCATAGTCATCAAAAAATATCATAAGCCCCATCAGCCATGTAATAAACTGGCCGGATCGGGGGCTCTGCGCATATTTCGATAAAATAGTAACCACACCTTTCATGCCTCCATTAAGCGTAATTAAAGCTACCATACCGCCTATTAGCATAGAAAAAATAATGATGGAAAGATGATCCTTGTCCAACAATGCCGAAAGTGCGTAGGTATCAACTACGCTAAAAAGACCTTTAAATAGGCTTATGAAAAACGAAAAGCCCTTATATTTCCATAGGATGGTGGTGCCAACAAACAAACCCATAAACAAGGCAGAAAAAACTTCTTTGGTAAGCAAAGCCATTAGTATAGCAATGAGCGGTGGCAACACCGAGAACCACAAAGGAATAGGATTAAGCTCCTTTTTATATAACACTTTATCGCGCACTGCAACCTTCAATTCCTGCTGTTGTTCAAATCGTGTTACAAAGGTGGCGGTATGCTCTTTCCAGCTCAGGTGCTGCAACTTACCACCGGCTAATACCGACACTTGCTGGCGCAAAGAATCTGGTAATGAAACAAAGTCCAGGCTTACTTCCGTTTCAACGGTTGAAACTAAAACCTCTGGCATATTTACTTCAACAGAATAAGGTTGAGCCCCGATATTAGCCAGGCCAGACGTAAAAAATATTAGGAATAAGGTTATAATCTTATACATAAAGTTGAGCTCTGTGGTGGTAAGGGTGGCAAAATAAATCAATTTGTGCTGCCGTAGAACATGATGCCCTTTGCGTTAATACTGTAAAAATCAGAATTAATTTTTAATAAATGCAATAAATTACTAATTTAAGCCTATGTAAATCAAAAATATGAAAAAGTTAGACTTCAATATATTTAAAGCCAGCTTGCCAAAAATGGCTCCGGCAAAAGGTAGAATACTAATTGCCGACCCTTTTTTAAGAGGTCCTTATTTTGGCAGATCTATTATTTTACTCACGGAATACAGCGAGCAGGGTGCGGTGGGCTTTGTTCTTAATAAAACAAATAATTTATACCCCGATGAGCTAATTGAAGAACTATTGTCATTCAAGGGCGAATTGCATATCGGCGGGCCGGTTGCTGCCGACACCTTATATTTTATTCATACTTTAGGTGATAAGGTGCCCGGATCGTTACAAATTACGGATAATGTATGGTGGGGTGGCGATTTTGAGCAACTTAAAAGAATGCTTAACAACCGGAAGGCCACGTATGAGCAGGTTAAGTTTTTTGCCGGCTACTCAGGCTGGTCGCCAAAACAACTAGAACGGGAGATTGAAGAGAATTCATGGGTTGTTACCCAAATAGACGACCAAATGATAATGAGCAATAACATGGACAACATTTGGAAGGAAAGTTTGGAAAGCCTGGGCGATGTTTATAAATCATGGTCGGGTTTTCCCGAAGATCCATCGTTTAATTAACCAAAAGGTAAACTATTTAAATCCACGTTACCGCCGGATAATATCACACCTACTTTTTTATTTTTGAAATTGGCTTTGTTATCTAAAATTATTGCCAGCGCTACAGCACTCGAAGGTTCTACAATTATCTTCATGCGTTCCCATATCAATCGCATGGCGTTTATGGTAGAACTGTCGGGAGTTGTTATTATGGTATCCACGTTTTTACTTATTATTTCAAAAGTCAGGCTGCCCAGCGAGGTCAAAAGACCATCGGCTATGGTATTGGGGTTTTGAGAGGGTATTAGTTTTTTACTTTTGAAAGACTGGTAGGCATCGTCGGCTCCTTGCGGTTCTGCGCCTATTATTTCGATGTTTGGGTTCAGGTAGCGGGCAGTTATGGAGGAGCCGCTCAGCAAGCCACCTCCCCCCACCGGCGTTACAATGCAGTCTAAGTTATTTTGTTGCTGCATCAATTCCAGCGCACAAGTGCCCTGCCCTGCTATAACTTCTTTTTGGTTGTAGGGATGAACCATGATAGCACCCGATTCAAACAGTACTTTCTTTAAGGTTGTTTCACGCGCAGCTAAAGTAGGCTCGCAAAAGGTGATAATGCCCCCATAGCTGCCTACGGCATTCTTTTTAATTTGGGGTGAATTGCCGGGCATCACAATGTAGGCGTGTATGCCCCGCAGCTTTGCGGCAAGTGCCAGAGCCGCCGCATGGTTACCCGAAGAGTGCGTTCCCACCCCCTTGGATGCATTGGCATCGCTTAAGCTAAAAACTGCATTGCACGCCCCCCGGAATTTAAAAGCACCTACCTTTTGAAAATTCTCACATTTAAAAAATATTTCGGCTCCTGTTATCTTGTTAATGGCCGAGTTGGTTAAAACAGGAGTCGTATGAATGTAAGGTGCTATTCTTACATAAGCATCTTCGATATCGGAGAAAGCAGGTAAGTGCATAAGGGTAGTGTATGGGGCGTTAGTAGTAAAGGTTGATGAATTCTATAATAGTTAAGTGTAAATATAAGCTTAAGAATTGTAGTTTGCATAATTACGATAGTCCCTTTTCAAATAAATACCAATAAAAAATCCCTGATTATCTCTTTTCGTTTAAGAAATAATCAGGGATAATAATATAAAGCTTAACTCGCTTTAATATAATAACATCGGCCATTAAAAAAGAGCATATGCAACGGTGAGTCCGCTCATCACCACGCTTACCATGGTCATTAGTTTAATAAGAATATTCAACGATGGACCCGAGGTGTCCTTAAATGGGTCGCCCACTGTATCGCCCACTACACCAGCATGGTGCGCTTCGCTACCTTTACCGCCATAGTTCCCTTTTTCGATATATTTTTTAGCATTGTCCCAGGCACCACCCGAGTTGTTAAGAAATACGGCCAGGGTAAACCCTGTGGTTAATCCGCCCATCAATAAACCGATAACACCGGCTACACCAAATACCAGCCCCACAATAATGGGCACGGCAATGGCAAGTAAGGAAGGCAACATCATTTCTTGCTGTGCCCCTTTTGTAGATATGGCTACACAGCGTGCGAAATCCGGTTTGCCGGTACCTTCCAGTATACCGGGAATATCCCTGAACTGTCGGCGCACTTCATCAACCATTGAGCCTGCGGCCCGTCCTACAGCTTTCATGGTCATGGCGCAGAACACGAATGCCATCATGGCACCTATAAATAATCCGCCCAACAGCAAAGGGTTAAATATTGATAAGTCGTAAAATACGGTAAAATCTTTTAAAGTGGCTTCTGAAATTACAACTGCTTTAACACCTTCGCCTACCTGAGTGGAGGAATCCAGCACAAACTGCATGGAGTTTTGTAGTACGGTTTCCCCTTCGGCAAGGCCTCGTTTCAACCATATTTTTATTTCTTCGATATAGGCAGCCATCAAAGCCATGGCTGTTAAAGCGGCCGAACCAATAGCGAAACCCTTACCTGTTGCAGCGGTGGTGTTACCCAGCATATCTAAGGCATCAGTACGTTCGCGCACTTCTTTGGGTAAATTAGACATTTCGGCGTTTCCACCTGCGTTATCGGCAATAGGCCCAAAAGCATCGGTAGCCAGGGTTATACCCAAGGTAGAGAGCATGCCTACAGCAGCAAAGCCAATACCGTACACCCCTTCGCCAAAGCTATTGAAGCCACCGGCAAAACCAAACGCAGCAATAATACCTCCTACAATAGTTACCACGGGTATCCAGGTTGAATACATTCCTACAGCTATACCATCGATAATAGTGGTGGCAGGGCCCTGCTGTGCTTGTTTAGCAATGCCTTGCGTGGGTTTGTAACCGTCAGAAGTGTAATACTCCGTTCCCTGTCCTATAATAACTCCGGCGATAAGACCAGCTACAACGGCACCAAAAATACCCCATGTAATCCAGTTTAATGCAGCCATTATGGCAATGGCTATAAGTATAAATACAGAACTTCCTCCGGTTCCAATCAGTAACGAATTTAATAAGCCTTTGGCGTTCGCATCTTCTTTTGTACGTACCATAAATATGCCCAGTATGGAAAGCAGTATTCCTATGGCTGCTACCAACATGGGCGCAATTACCTTGGCCGACATATCTTCTCCGGAACTAACGGATAGCGCAGCACCCAATGCAGCTGTGGCCAGAATCGAACCACAATACGACTCATACAGGTCGGCACCCATTCCGGCTACATCGCCCACATTATCACCTACATTATCGGCAATGGTTGCAGGGTTGCGAGGATCATCCTCGGGGATGCCTGCCTCAACCTTTCCAACCAAATCGGCACCCACATCGGCCGCTTTGGTGTAGATACCACCCCCTACACGTGCAAACAGAGCCTGCGTAGAAGCACCCATACCAAAGGTGAGCATGGTGGCGGTGATTTCAATCAACTTTTCGCTCTCATCCATACCTGCATGTACAAAGGTAAGCCCCAGTGCTGAAAATCCTGATGCCATATGCTCGGCGGTATACACAACTTTGGTTAGCAGCAGGTACCACAAGGAGATGTCTAACAATCCGAAGCCCACTACAACCAGACCCATTACGGCACCACTTCTGAAGGCTACTTTTAGTCCTTTGTTTAACGATTTAGAAGCACCCTGAGCCGTACGAGCCGAGGCAAAGGTAGCTGTTTTCATCCCCAGAAATCCGCAGAGACCAGAGAAAAAACCACCCGTTAAAAAGGCGATGGGAACAAATGGGTTTTGCACGCCCATGTAGGCTAAAATGGCCAAAATGACAAACAATACGGCAAATACAATACCCACCACTTTATACTGGCGCGATAAATAAGCCATGGCACCATCTCTTACGTATTGTGCAATTTCTTTCATTTTGTCCGTTCCTTCCGAACTTTTCATCATACTTTTAAAAAAGTACCATGCAAATACCAATGCTACAATCGATGCAACCGGTATGATCCAAAATAATTGTGTTACCATAATAACAATAGATTTAATTTGTTTTTGATTTAATGGATGTAATTATATGATACGATGTATTGATACGTTAATAATTGTGAAAAGTTTAAGCTTATACCCGGTATCCGCCTTTAATAATATAGCTTATACGACAATGTGTAATTGATGTTGAATTTTGCACGGCTCAATATAATAAAAAATGATTGTTAGAGCGGTGATTAATGTAATGAAATGTATTTTTTTGTATAAAAGAATACGCTTTAAAGCATGGGGTTCACCGATAAAAAAACGGCTATAAAAATGTATATTTGGCGATGAAAGAAATATTTGAAACAGAGATTTTATTAATTGTACAAAAAAAATTAGAGAAAGAGTATAAATGATTGATCACGGCACAGTTGACAGGGTAGTAGAAACATCGCAGGCACAAATTGTAGATGTGGTGTCGGAATTTGTTTCGTTGCGAAGGCGTGGTGTCAACTATATTGGTAACTGCCCCTTCCATAACGAAAAAACACCTTCGTTCACCGTTTCGCCCCACAAAGGGATTTACAAGTGCTTTGGGTGTGGTAAAGGTGGCAATGCCGTTAATTTTTTAATGGATGTAGAGCAAATATCCTTTGTAGAAGCTATACGCTATCTGGGCAATAAGTTTCATATTCATATCGAGGAGGTTGAACTGAGTCCCGAACAGCAGCAGGTAAAAAACGACAGGGAAAGTATGATGGCCGTATCGGGTTTCGCCCAAAAGTATTTTTCGCAAATGCTTCTTAAATCGGATGAGGGGCGTTCCGTGGGTTTGTCCTATTTAAGAGCGCGCGGTTTTAGGGACGATATCATCCAAAAATTTGATTTAGGGTATTCTCCCGAGGCACGTTCGGCCTTGACTGATGAGGCTATAAAGAATAGCTTTAAGTTGGAGTTTCTGGAAAAGACCGGCCTTACTATCGTGCGCGACGATTATAAAGCCGATAGATTCCGGGGCAGGGTTATTTTCCCTATTCATAGCATATCGGGTAAACCGACAGCTTTTGGAGGACGTATTTTAAAATCAGATGCCAAAGCAGCCAAATACCTTAACTCGCCCGAGTCGGAAATTTACCATAAAAGCAAAATACTGTATGGTATTTATCAGGCTAAAACGGAAATAACCAAAAAGGACAATTGCTATTTGGTGGAAGGATATACCGATGTAATTTCCTTTCATCAGGCGGGGATAATTAATGTGGTAGCCTCCTCCGGAACGGCACTTACCGTGGATCAGATAAGGTTGATAGCCCGCTTCACACCCAACATAACCATTATTTACGATGGTGACCCTGCCGGTATAAAAGCTTCGTTACGTGGGATAGATTTGGTACTGGAGCAAGGGATGAACGTTAAGGTGCTGTTGCTACCCGAAGGAGAAGATCCCGATTCGTTTGCCAAGAGGAGAAACGCACAAGAACTGCAAAAATATATCAGCGAGAACGAAGGCGATTTTATTAAGTTTAAAACCGGACTGCTTTTAAAAGATGCCGAAAAAGATCCTGTTAAAAGAGCGGGTTTGTTGCAAGACATCGTAAAAACCATTTCGGTTATTCCGGATGTCATTGTGCGCGGCGAGTACATTAAAGAGTGTAGCGCCCTTATGAATGTGAAAGAGCAGGTGCTTTACAACGAAATAGGTAAACTGACGCGTAAAGGAAGGGAGGCAAGCTACAAAGATGCAGCAATGCGTGTACAGGATTCCCGTACTGTTCAGCCGGTAAATATGTCCAGCCCTGCGTTTGCTTCGCAAAATCCTTTTGAGGAGATAGAAAAGGAAATGATTCGTTTAATTATAAAATTTGGCGATAGAAATATGCTGCAAAAGGAAGAGGAAGGAGAGGAGGTTGAGGATGAACATGTAACAGTTGGTGAGTATGTTATGGCTCAGTTAAAAGAGGACGAGCTTGAGTTTAAGAATCCCCTGTACAGTAAAATTATTACTTTGTTTGATCAAAATAAGGATAAGCCCGGATACAGTTCGCTAAAATTTTTTGTGAGTCATACAGATAAAGAGGTCAGTCAGCTGGCTTCCGATTTATTGAGCCGCGAATATACTTTAAGCAAAATACACCAGCGTTTTGGCGCAGGCGATCTGGACGAAAGTCTAAAGTTGGATGTGTTGGTGCCTAAATTGATGAACGAGCTGAAACTAAAAAAAGTAAAAACACTTATTGAGCAATATCAAAAGGAAATTAAAAAGATAGAGCAGAATAAGGATGAAGAAAAGCTATTGGAAATAATGCAAACCCTGGTGAAGTTGCAACAACTACAATCTTTATTGAGTAAGGAGCTGGGAAACAGAGCTATAGTTTAAGCTGTATCGACCAAACCTTACCAGTAAAACCAAACAATAGGTTTTTCTTAATATCTTTTATCTCTAAGTCTATTATCTATCATTATGAAAACAGTAGAACATTTAAACAGCGAAAGAATTGAAGCCATTATTAAAAAATGTGATGTGTGCTTTATTGGTGTGGTAGATGGCGATATGCCCTATGTGTTACCCATGAATTTTGGCTATCGTAATAAGGTCATTTATCTACACTCTGCCCCCGAAGGTCGTGTGGTTGACATTCTGAATAAAAACAGCAATATCTGTGTCACCTTCAGTACCGACCACGAATTGGCTTTTCAGCATCCCGAAGTAGCCTGCAGCTACCGCATGAAATCGAAAAGTGTGGTGGCCTGGGGAAAGGTGAATTTTCAGGAGGATTTTAACCGAAAGAAGGAGGCGTTGAATATTATTATGGAGCAGTATTCAGATAAAAAATTCAAGTATTCCGACCCGGCTATTCGCAATGTGAAAATATGGGAGGTGCCCATCGATAAGGTTAGTTGTAAAGAATTTGGTGCTCCGCACGAAAAATACCAAGGTGATGATACGGTAAAAAGGTCGTTTTAAGAAATGCGATATGCGATTTGAGATTGAAAAAATGTGAAGTGCAATATGAAATTATTGTTAGTTTAACAATCTTCCTGTTAAGTTTGATAATAATAAGGCAACGGGCTATCACTTCGTTCCAAACAACCTAATCATCTAACAATTTAAAAATGGTACTAAATTATATTTGGATAGGATTTTTCTTTGTCGCCTTTGTTGTGGCACTAGTCAAATTAATCGTTTTTCAGGATATGGAGGTATTCCCCAACCTGGTGAACGCCACCTACGACTTTGCCAAAGCCGGCTTTGAGATATCCCTGGGACTTACCGGTGTGTTGTCTTTGTGGTTAGGGCTGATGAAAATAGGGGAAAAAGGAGGTATGATACGCATCATCTCCAAGCTAATTGCACCTTTCTTCAATCGTCTGTTTCCCTCGCTACCCAAGGGCCACCCTGCATTTGGAACCATGATAATGAACCTTTCGGCCAATATGCTGGGACTCGATAATGCAGCTACACCCATGGGGCTAAAAGCCATGGATCAGTTGCAGGCCGAAAATAAAAAGAAGGATGATGCCTCCAATGCCCAAATCATGTTTCTGGTGCTCAATACTTCGGGCCTTACCCTAATCCCCATTAGCATCATGGTGTATCGTGCACAATATGGTGCCGCCAATCCTGCCGATATTTTCCTCCCTATTCTGCTGGCTACGTTTTTTTCTACCCTCGCCGGTTTGTTGGCCGTATCGTATGTGCAAAAAATCAGGCTGGCACACCCCGTCATCATCGCCTACCTTGGGGGCATGACTTTATTGGTGTTGGGCGCTATTTACGGAGTGTCGCTCATGGACAAAGAGCAGGTTAAAGTGGTATCGAATGTGGGCAGCAACGTCATACTCTTTTCTATTATGATTCTGTTTATTGGTATGGCCACTTTTAAAAAGGTTAATGTTTACGATGCCTTTGTAGAAGGAGCCAAGGAGGGTTTTCAGATAGCTATCCGCATAATTCCATTTTTAATTGCCATTTTAGTAGCGGTGGGCGTGTTCCGCGAAGTGGGCGCACTGGATTATATTACCGATGGCATTAAATGGACGGTGGCACAACTGGGTATGGACACCCGCTTTGTAGATGCCTTGCCTACCGCTTTTATGAAACCCCTAAGCGGTAGTGGAGCTCGCGGCATGATGATAGAAAGCTTTGAAACCTTTGGGGTAGATTCTTTTGCCTCTAAGTTAGCCTCTACCGTGCAAGGTGCCACCGACACTACCTTTTATGTGATTGCCGTGTATTTTGGCTCGGTAGGTATCAAACACACCCGGCATGCCATAGGATGCGGCCTGATTGCTGACTTTGTAGGCATTATTGCTTCCATTATTATCGGGTATTTATTTTTTGGCTAATCAATAAAGTGAATACAGTATTTCAGAGATTATTAGGGGGTGGGATTGGCCAATCCGCATTGCACAAAACTAAGTTGGATAACGGCAAGAGCAGGAGAAACGTGAGCCTGGTTAAAGGATTGATTGAGGGGTGATGTCTATATCTTATTATTTTTGTGAAGATGGTATGCATAACATAAAAATGACTTCCCTTTAACGTACGCTATTTTTGTTGGCTATCAAAGACCTATTGGACGGTGTTATTACTGCAGTACGCACTACTGTAATGGCGCATACAAAAAACAGATTATATATACCGTTAATTTTTAGTATTTTAGTACGTACTCTACACTTAAACAGTGATTATGAAAGTCGCCACTTCCATTAGCCTCCTCCTCCTCCTGATGGCAAATACCCTCTGCGCGCAGGATAACGCATTCATCAAAATCAATTTTAAAAACTACGAAGAATTCCGGAATATCGATTACTATCGTGTATATTGCCACATCTTAGCGCCGGTTTCGCCATTCAGTTATGGATATAAAATCGACCTATTTAGCAGTAAGGGTGAATTTTCATATTCAGCGCAAGTCGATTATCCAACGCTTGCCAATATCGGTTGGCATGGGCAATCCATTGTGTTACCCGTGTTTCCTGGCGATACCATAAATCTGGCGATAGACTGCTCCGGCGCAAACGATAATTTAAGCGCATGGGTAAAAACCCATTCAAAGTCTAATTTTGCATTGGACAACTATGTGTACGAATTAGGTAAAAAAGATGGGGGTTCGTTCCCTGAAATAAACTCAACCCAAAAGATAGAGGACTACATTGCCAATGCCAAAACTGATGCGCAAACCTATTTTGGGACTTTGTATCTGGCACATTTCGAAAGAAATAAGATATCTATAAAAAATGAAAAGCTTAGATTCTTGGCATTTTTTTAAAGTGATGAAAAAATATCCGGTTGCATTAAATTACAATGAAACTATACGTGCCACGCTGCTTAATGAAAGTAATGATTTTTTAAAAATGTCAGGCCTTAAGAAAACCGATATCAGAATTCACCACGAAGAATTTATTTCATTTACGGCGTTAATCGATAAAATTAGAAAAGACCATTTAGGTAGTGTTGTGTTTATCGACTTATGGGGCGCTTGGTGTGGTGCTTGCCTATACGATATTAAGCACAAAAAGGCATTGGGCATGGATAAGATTTTTGAAAAGTATAAGGTGCAAACCGTTTATTTATGCACGCTTTCGCCAAAAAAGGAATTTGATTACTATATCAATAAGTTAGATATGACAGGCGATCACTATTTTTTTTCCAGGGAACAAAAACAGGAGGCGAAGGGTAAATTCAATGTGTATGCGTATCCACACTATATGTTCCTCAACAAAAATGGGGAGCTGATAAACGATGATGTTCCGCGAATGGTAATTACCACAAAGGGAGTCGCACGATTGAATCAAGATTTTATTGATTTGGTAAAACGCTTAAGCGAATAAATAATTGTTTAATTTTCATCATATTGTTATTAGTAATGGTTAATTAAAAGTAAAATCCTACTTATACCACAAGGAATCGTTATAAATTGTAAATATTTCACCCTAATGTTGTTTCTAATTGATAGTATTGTATATCTTTGTGAAGCAAATCAAAATATAATCATATCATAATGGCTAAATTATTTATTCCAAAGAACTATGAGTCTCCTTTGGATCTGAAACAAACGGAACATGCGATAAAAACGATTAAGGATCATTTTCAAACAGCGCTGTCGGCCGAGCTGAGGTTGCGACGTGTAACGGCTCCGTTGTTTGTGATGAAGGGAACCGGTATTAACGACGACCTGAATGGAACCGAACGTCCTGTTGCTTTTCCCATAAAGGAGTTTAATGATCAAACGGCCGAGGTGGTTCACTCCCTGGCCAAGTGGAAACGCATGGCACTGGCCGATTATGATATTGAAGAAGGATATGGCCTTTATACCGATATGAATGCCATCCGCCCCGATGAGGAGCTGGATAATATACATTCGCTTTACGTAGATCAATGGGACTGGGAACGGAGTATGGGAAGCGATGATTATAACCTGGATTTTCTTAAATATATCGTTAAAAAAATATTTGAGGTGTTAAAACGAACTGAGTTTGTGGTATATGAACGTTATCCGCAGATTAAACCTGTTCTACCGGAAAAAATAAAGTTTGTGCAGGCTCAGGACTTACTTGATGCGTATCCGGACTTGAGCCCCAAGGAGCGTGAAGACGCCATAGCCAAAAAGTATGGAGCTGTTTTTATTATTGGTATTGGTCATCCTTTAAGTAATGGCGAAAAACATGATGGCCGAGCTCCGGATTACGACGATTGGAGTACCCCAACAGGCGATAAGTACCATGGCCTTAATGGCGACATTTTAGTGTGGAACCCAATCCTCGAAAACTCTTTTGAATTGTCGTCAATGGGTATCCGCGTGAGTCCGGAAGTACTAGCCAGGCAGTTGCAAATAGAAAATTGTACTGAGCGGAAAGAACTTCTTTTTCATAAGCGTTTATTGAATGGCGAACTTCCCTTGTCCATCGGCGGTGGTATTGGTCAGTCGCGCCTTTGCATGTTCTTTTTGCGCAAGGCCCATATTGGCGAAATACAAGCGAGTATTTGGCCCGAGAGCATGCGTAAGGAATGTAAGGAAAATAAGATATTTTTGGTGTAATAAGCTCATCTTATAACAGCATTAACGAAAGCCTTCAGTTGCTTAAATTTCAACCTGGGGGCTTTCGTTGTTTTAGCTTATTTCTTTCTTCCTGCCGTTAAAACGGTGGCGATTTTGCGTTGTTTTCTTTTACCCGAGGTCGAAAAAAAATCGGCATAAACGATATATATGCCCATATCGGCTTTTTGATGGTTGTGGTTTGTGCCGTCCCAGATAAAAAAACCCTGTACACCCAATAATTGGTTGCTAACAACAGTTTTAATAACACGGCCGTAGCGATTGTATATACTTATCGTACCGGTCCAGCCCGGTTCGCCCAAGCTATAATTTATTCTTAAAAAGTCATCTGTTCCATCTGCGTTCGGACTAAACGCCTCCTTTTCTAACGATACCCAATCTCCATTATCTTTTGGTGCGTAATCGGAATATTGCGAATTCTGCTGCGTTGGTGTGGCATAGGCGCTATGCTGCGAAGCCGAGTGCCAATTATGGTAATTATTGGAGGGGGCGTTAGGGCTTACACGCTCCAACGAAACCCCCTCCTTGTTGCGCAGTAATTCAAAGTGCATATCGCTGCTATAAATAAAATAATCAATAATAAGTCCATTGTTTTGGGCTATGGCTATGCTGCCTTCGTCGTTGCCCATCGCAGGGAGGCTGGCCTGGTTAAGCATGGTTGAGTTGGTTTGTACATGCTTGGCTTCGGTTTTTTTTATATCTGAACTAACTACCAAGTAATCGTTGGGGAAGAATAAACTGTTTTTATTGTTTATTCGCTTCAGTTTATCGGGTATAAGTATATCCGAAGTAGAATGGCTAAGTGTTGCCAAATAGATGTCGCTCCTATTGAGTGTTTTGTCCGACCGGTTATAAAGTTCTACAAAGTCAACATCGTCGGGCTGTGGGTTAAATAAAACCTCATTTATACAGATGTCAAAACTGTCTATTGTTTCGGGTACGCCAAGACGCAGCCAAAGCTTTTGATCTTTAACACTATTATTTAGTGTATTGCCTGCAAAATCGCTAATTGCTTTGGAAAAACCGGCTTCAAAAATTTGTCCTGCCGGTATATCTTCCTCCAACGAAAATTCTATGCTATTTATAAAAATAGGGTCAACAATTATCTCGGAAACGGTGGCCTGTTCAACCTGAATAATGGAAGGTGCAAAAGTATCGGTGTTTTTTAATGCCTCGTTAAAAACAATTTTAAAAGTATGCGCATCAATATAGGATAGGTAACTAATCCGGGGAGGTATCGTATCCGGATTTTGGGCATGAATTGAATTTTCCGTTCCGGGGGTGCCCCCATCCAAATGCATGGCATAGCCCCAGTTATAGTCGGGCTGATGGTTATTAAGATCCTTGCGCTCAATAGACCATCCTCCGCTCGCCTTAAAGCCGCCATCGTCCATAACGATGGGATATTGTATCACATCGCTTACCAGATTGTTGGCATGATGGAGGATCAATGTACCTGCGCTGTTGGTCAATACAGGCAGGCTTTTGATGGGGATTACGGGGAGATCCGCTGGCCAATTGTCCAGGTGTTTTTGATTGATAATTATTGCATACGCACCGGGAGAAAGTAGATAGTTGGGCAATACGGATTCCTTATCGTTAATTATTAGCTTCATGCCATCTAAATTAATAGGATAGTCTCTCCGGTTATATATTTCGATATATTCCGAATGGAACAGCCCCACGTTAGGTGTTTCGTCGGGCATCAATTCGGTAAATATAATATCGAAGCGATGGGCAGGGCGATAGGTGATATTTAGGGTGGTATCCTTAATTATATCGCCAAAAGATGCCAGTATGCCGGTTAGCTTTACGGTATAAATCTGATGGGGCAACATGGGCTTGTTGCTCCTGATTAGTAGAGTAGAATCTTTAACAAATAGAGGAGTCGAAAAATTCAATTCGCTTTCTGCTATCGCAATATTTGTAAGCGAAGCATCTATATTTTTATTAAAATAGAGTTGCAGGTTGTTGGGATCCAACACCTTGGAGTGGAGTAATTTTATTCTTTTAAAACGATAGGTTAAAGAGGTGTCATTCATTATGTTACCCGATTTGTCTCTGATGTCTTTAACGCTTAGCAGTCCCGCATCTGTATCTTGCAAGTAAGCATTAAAAAAAACATTCACCCTACGGTTGTTACTTACCACCTTATCGGGATGTATCCCATCGGGTTCAATCGCAAATTTGCCGTTTGAGATGGAAGATGAATCGAGGTGCTCGTTAAAAAGCAGGCTGATTTGATTGGCGGCAAGCAATTGATGTGATGTTACCAGTGGTTTAACGGTATCAACAAAAGCTGCACCCAAAACAGAAACCGGACCGAATGAAAATTTATCGCTGCGTGTAGAAGTGTATCGGCAATAAATACCAAAGTAATTGGACGTGCTTATGCTATTGTCCAACACCTCACCCTCCAGGGTAAAATCCTCGCCCTCGCGCCTTGTGTGTAACTGCCAATTACCAACTGAGTTGCGCTGCACTTTTATGGTGACGGTAACCGATGGGCTATCTAAAATTTTATCTCTGCCATCTATTATTTTCAGGTTATTGCCGGCTTCCCGTTTCCATAGCGATACCTCGTCTTCGGTATCGCCCACCATAACGTAATAGCCTTCCATTTTATCGTTGTAGGTGGCTTGGTTACAGGCTAAAAATAGTTGGGCATAGTTTGAGCCCGAAGGGTTAAAATCCATATGCACGGTAAACTCCCATGCTGCATCTATCAGGGCGGTGCTGGGAGTACTAATATATGCCTCCGAAGTTGCTGAAGGAGCTGTTAGCAGCAGTTGGTGTTCCACCGTATTAATGGTATATTTGTCCAAATCGCCCTGCCAAACAAGGGGAGTAGAAAAACTACTGTCGTCCCAGTTTTCGGTAAACTGAGCGGAGAGGTTGGCGCTAATTAAAAAGAAAAATAAAAAATATCGGTGCATAGCATGAGGATTGGAGTATTTTGAATATTTTTGCATGACAAATGTCATAATTACCATCAGTAAACAATTTAACTAAATTGTTTGACATGAGGTGAATTATTTATTAATTATTAAATTATTAAGTTCGATGAAAGTAGCAGTCGTAGGTGCCAGTGGGGCAGTAGGACAGGAGTTTCTGAAAGTTCTGGATGAACGTGATTTCCCGCTAAGCGAATTGGTATTATTTGGTTCGGAGCGTAGTGCAGGTAAGGTATATACCTTTAAGGGAAAAGAAATTAAGGTTAAGGAGTTAAAACATAACGACGATTTTAAAGATATTGATATAGCGTTGGTTTCTGCCGGGGGTGGCATTTCAAAGGAGTTTGCCCCAACCATTACTAAGTACGGTGCCATCATGATTGACAACTCGAGTGCCTTTCGATTGGACGACGATGTACCCTTGGTAGTGCCCGAGGTAAATGCCGAGGAGTGTAAAAATGCACCCCGAAACATTATAGCCAATGCCAATTGTACAACTATTCAGATGGTGGTGGTTTTAAAAGCGCTTGAAAATCTATCCCATATAAAAAGGGTGCATGTTTCGTCCTATCAATCCGCAAGCGGAGCTGGTGCTTCGGCCATGGCCGAATTAGAACAGCAGGCAAAAGATTTTGCGGCTAACAAAGAGCTTACAGTAGAAAAGTTTGCACATCAGCTGTTGTTTAATGTTATTCCGCATATCGATGTTTTTACGGAAAATGGATATACCAAAGAAGAAATGAAAATGTACCATGAGACCCGTAAAATAATGAATTCCGATATCCAGGTAAGTGCGACTACAGTGCGTGTGCCTGTGATGAGGGCCCATTCGGAGTCTATATGGGCGGAGACGGAAAAGCCTGTTTCGCCCGAAGAGTTCCGTGCCGAATGTGAAAGGTTTAAGGGAATAACCGTAATGGATAATCCCCAAGCCAATGAATACCCCATGCCATTTGAACTGGCAGGCGAAAATGATGTTTTTGTGGGACGTATTCGTAAAGATATCTCCAACCCCAACGGGATAGCATTTTGGTGCGTAAGCGATCAGATAAAAAAAGGTGCTGCCTTAAATGCAGTTCAAATAGCAGAGTATATGATTGAACAGAAATTGATAAAATAAAAAATGCTGACCTTTTAAGGTCAGCATTTTTTTTTAGTATTGCGATTATAATAAAACAATTAACTAGCTATTTGTATCAATGTTTTAGCAGCCATGCTGAATTAAAACCATTCGTTTTACGATGATTCTCCAGGGCTTTAATTGCCATTTCTTTGTCGCTGAATCCTTCTAACGAAACACGATAGCGATTGTTCGCCGCTATTATTTCGGCTCCCTCAATGCCTCTGCGGGCTAATTTATTCAGGAACTTTTGCGCTTGATGTTCTTCTTTAAAACTGGCGCCAATAATAAAATAATTGTTTTTTAACTCCGCGCTTATAGGCAGTACTTCTTCTGTTTCGGAGTTGTGGCTTTGCACTGTTTTATTTAAGTCCTCTACAGCTTCTTTGATGACGGTAGCATCTACTTTTGGATGCGCTATGGTGTATTCTGTTTTTGGAAATAAATCGGTAAAAGTACTTTGTTGTGTTTGGTTACCAAATTCGGGTGTTACCATCAGCATTCCTAATATCAAGGTAACACTTGCGGCTATCTGACGTGCGTTTTTGGTTTGTAAGGTTCGCCAAACCCATCGGCGCGAGCTTTCGTTTTGCGCCTTTACCTGATCTAAAGTTTTAAATTGATAGGTGGACAAACCGAAAGAATCTCTGCAAAAAGACTCCTCGTGCTTGGGAATAAAAATGGTATTGCCCAAGGCGTCATTTTTAAGTTCTCCGGCATTGCCTATGTCAATACACTCGCCTTTACTAAGCTGATATTTTAAAATACTTACGTGCTTGGCCAGGCGCTTATTGCAATCCTCAAAACTTATCCGCTGTGAGCTGGCCATATGGCTTATTAGCAAACCATCGTTATGAGCCAGGCTTTTGTTAAAACCAATTTCTCTGCGTGGTGGGCTGAAAACACCGGTTTTTTCGTTTACTGTAGCATTTTTGTGATTTGCAACAAAGCCTCCTAAGCCCGGAACTATTACACAGTCGTAGCTGTAAAGTAAGTCGTTTATGTTTTTTCCTAAGTCAAGCATAAAACAAAATTAGCAAAAAAAAGGTGGCTTGCATAACAACAGGCCATACAAATATTAACAGCATGTTGATAAGTTGTTAATACCTACTAGTACCCACCTGTTTAATTCTTTTAACAACAGCATATTAACAAATTGCTTGTGAAAATAAATATTTGAATTAGCCGTTTATTTGTTAATTTTACGCACACAATAATAATAAGTTATACTTTTTTAATTTCGGATATGAGCAAGCAAATATTAGTTACCGGCGGCACAGGTTACATAGGTTCGCATACAGTTGTTGAATTACAAAATTCGGGTTTCGATGTGGTTATCGTTGATGATTTATCCAATTCGCAGATAGAAGTGTTGGATAATATCGAGAAAATTACGGGGATAAAACCGGCATTCGAAAAATTTGACCTGTCGGATAGTGCTTTAACCGACAACTTCTTTAAGCAATATAGTAACATTGAAGCCATCATTCATTTTGCAGCATATAAAGCGGTGGGCGAGTCTGTTCAAAAACCGCTTGAATATTATCGTAATAACTTGAACTCATTAATGAATCTGTTGGCAGGAATGAAAAAATATGGAGTTGCCCATATGGTTTTTTCTTCTTCGTGCACGGTTTACGGCCAGCCGGATAAATTGCCCGTTACGGAATCAACACCGCGTAAAGAGGCAGAATCGCCCTACGGAAACACCAAGGCCATTGCCGAAGATATATTGCGTGATTTTGCCAGGGTAAACAAAGATATCAATAGTATTGCTTTGCGCTACTTTAACCCGGTTGGCGCACATGAATCGGCGTTAATCGGTGAGCTGCCTGTAGGTGTGCCCAATAACCTGTTACCTTTTATCACCCAAACGGCGGCTGGCCTGCGCGATGAGCTTAGTATTTTTGGCGACGACTACGACACGCCGGATGGAACGGCTATACGCGATTATATCAATGTTGTGGATCTATCAAAAGCCCATGTGGTAGCAATCAACCGTATGTTGCAAAATAAAAATAAAGCCAACTACGAATATTTTAACGTTGGCACCGGCGAAGGATACTCCGTGATGCAGTTGGTAAAAACGTTTATAGAAGTGACCGGTGTGGATGTTAAGTATAAGATTGTAGGCCGTCGGGAAGGCGACATCGAAAAAATTTGGGCCGATACCTCGTATGGAAATAAAGAGTTGGGTTGGAAAGCCGAAAAAACCCTGGAAGAAACACTTGCCTCGGCCTGGAAATGGGAGAAGAATATCCGTGGAATAAAATAATTATCAAGCGTCGAAAAGTACTCATTAGCATTTTTTATTTAAGGCTGCACCATTATGGGTAGCCTTTTTTTTTTATCGGCATTAATGATATATTGCAGTAGATAAGAGCAAATACGCCTACTTTTTTAAAAAACATACTAATATGAAAAAAATTCTTATAACGGGAGGTGCCGGTTTTATTGGTTCGCACGTGGTTCGACTGTTTGTTCAGCAATATCCCAAATACCATATTTACAATCTGGATGCACTTACCTATGCCGGTAATCTGGAAAACCTAAAAGATATAGAGAACGCACCCAACTATACTTTTATTAAGGGCGATATCGTAGAAGAGGATATGATAAATAAACTTTTTGATGAATATCAATTTGATGCCATCATTCATCTGGCGGCAGAGAGTCATGTAGATCGTTCTATATCAGATCCGCTTTCGTTTATACGTACCAATATTCTGGGCACGGTAAATCTATTAAATGCGGCCAAAGCACAGTGGCACGGCAACTACGAAGGAAAACTGTTTTACCATATTAGTACCGATGAGGTGTATGGCTCGTTGGGTGCAACGGGGCTTTTTACTGAAACAACGCCCTATGATCCGCGCAGCCCCTATTCCTCCTCAAAAGCCAGTAGCGACCACCTTGTAAGGGCCTATTATCATACCTATGGAATGCCTGTTGTTATTTCCAACTGTTCCAATAATTATGGTCCGAATCAGTTTCCGGAGAAGCTTATTCCGCTGGCTATTAATAATATAAAAAAAATGAAGCCTATCCCTATATATGGCAAGGGCGAAAATGTACGCGATTGGCTCTATGTAATTGATCATGCACGAGCCATCGACCTTATATTCCATCAAGGTAAAAATGGCGAGACCTACAATATTGGTGGGATCAATGAATGGACAAATATCGATTTAATAAAAAAAATGTGCGAAGTGCTGGATCGTAAGTTGGATAGGCCCGAGGGCACCTGCGCCGGCCTGATTACCTACGTTAAAGACCGCGCCGGCCACGACATGCGTTACGCTATAGACTCATCCAAGCTAATGAAGGAATTAGGCTGGGAACCGTCGTTGCAGTTTGAAGAGGGAATAGAAAAAACCATCGATTGGTATCTGGCCAATGAAACATGGATGAACAATATTACCGACGGCAGCTACGAAAGTTATTATCAAAAGCAATACGAAGAGCGGTAAAATATAATCCCAATTATTATTCAGAAGTCGGTTAGCGCCGGCTTTTTTTATTGCCAGCCACCCAAAGTATGGATGTTTTTCAGTGACGCGAAAACAAATAACATTAGCAACAAGGCTTGTGAAGTATGGAAAATGGAGTTTAACTTGAGTGTTTGGGTATTTCTCCGAGAACCTTAGGTAGTATTGGGTAATTTCATATACCCACTAATTTAATGACGTATTGATATAAACAGCATGGGATTAAAAAAGACTTTATGGCGGCATAAAAAATAATGGCAGGCGGAGCTATTGTACGCTTTGTGGCGATAGTGTTGCTGCCTGCAAAATTCGTTTAAAGCTTAATAATAGATAGGGGTTATCTATTCAGTTAGTAATCATATAATGAATCTTAAAAAGCATAGTGCCCTTTATACATCATGGAGGGTTGTTCTAAAATATTGGTATTATTGGTTAAGTCAAAAGTATATAGGGGACAAAGCAAACACATTCACAATAACCTAACAATCAATATTTCATATGCGAAATTTGTAATATGTAAGGGGGTGCTTATATTTTACACAAAAAAACCTATGAGAGTTTATTTTATGGAAATTTATTTGTAAATTGAGGATACATAATATTTAACCCGTCACTTTGTCTATCATCCGACGAGGTTATTTTTTTACTCATTTACTAAAACCTTTTATCATGAAACAAACTTTACTTTTGCTTGCCGTACTATTTTCTGTCGGCTCTATTGCCCAAAACCTTGTTGTAAACGGAGGTTTTGAAACCTGGGACGATGAGACTACACCCTTGAATTGGGATCATGTTGAAAATGTAACGCAGGAAACCACCATTGTGCATTCCGGAACCTATAGCGCCAAGCATACAGGCGGAATAAAAGACCTTGGTCAATACTTACCTGTAACAGGAGGGGAAACCTACGTTGTTAGCATCTGGTACTACACCATAGAAGCCGATGGAACAGATTCCAGAATATGGGCCAAATGGGCAGATAGTGAAAAAACTACCATTAAGGACGAAGCTACGGAAGATCAGCTTCAAGGACCTAACAATGGGTATTTCCCTACTTTTGGGCAGTGGGCGGAATACAGTACTACGGTTGCTGCACCTGCAAGTGCCGCTTTTTTATATCTGGAAGTGCGCACCTACAGGGATGCGATTACTTATTGGGACGATTTTAGCGTTACCGAGGACAATGCTACCGGAATGGGTTCGAATAATGCAGCTTCAACTTTGGTTTATCCTAACCCTTTCGCAAATAGTTTAAGGATTAGTGATTCCGGAATAGTTTTGGTTGAAGTAATCAATTCAGTTGGTCAGTTGATGTCGCAAACCAAAGGCAACAGCACAGATAAGCTGGTGATTCCAACAAATAATCTGGCCAAAGGAATTTATATTGTAAAAATAACAGATGCAGAAGGAAATATCCAGACAAAAAAAGTAGTGAAAAAATAAAAATTTGCGATAAAAAAATAAGCCCCGCTATGCACGAAATAACGGGGCTTTTTATATTTAGCTAGGTCAATGGTGCAAAATAGTACATTGTTTAGGCGTATAAAATGCAGACCGACCGGTACTAATTACCCCTTAATAAATGTACAGGGCCTTCGTATTTTCGTTCTTCGCCTTTGTTGTAGCCTTTGGCTGTAACTACATAAAAGTAAACCCCTTCGGCAGCGTCTTTGCCGCCAATTTTACCGTCCCAGGCCTCACCCGGATCTGTGGTTTGAAAAACCTTCCGTCCCCAACGGTTAAACACAATTAGCTTAAACTCTTTTATCGAAGAATATACAGCCATAAACTCATCGTTGATACCATCGCCATCTGGTGTAAAAACGTTGGGTATGCCCAGGTAAATCTCCTCAATTTTTATGGGGCCTAAAGGTGTTAGGTCTGTACATCCGCTGAGGTCGTTTTTTACGCTTACATCCATATAGTATTCTCCAAGCTTATCAAAAGTAATCTCAATCAAATCGTTTTCAGTGGGCTTTTCTTCACCTCCTTCGGTATTAGTATTGAAGTCAATGGTGTAACTTTTATTTAGGCCTTTTGACGAATCATTGATAAATACCAAAATCTCGGAAGAGCCCGTATATTCTGTGATTCCAGTAAACTTAGTATTAATAGGCAATTCGTTCTTATTTTCCCTATCCGTTACGTTAAATGTAAAATTGGCTTCAACGGCTTTCGGATCATCATAAACGAAATTAGCCTCCAAACTGTGTGCCCCATTAAATGCTATTGCTGTAGCAGCGTATGTTATTGGTTCTACGGGAGCCTCCATCGTTGGTTGTGCTTCCGTATAAGTATTTGCATCACCTGCCGGCTCCGAGGACCATTCATAGGCAAGCTCGTAGTTAACGGTGTATGGATTTCCGTTAGCCGGATTAAGGTAATTGAGTGGTTTGGTAGTGGTGTTGGTAGTGAGCTGTATGTGGGTACAGTCGCTAAAAATAGTATCTACTTCGAGCGTTAGTATTCTGGGTTCAAAAGTCCAACAAACATCCTGACCCACAAACACGCCGTTATTATTAACAGTAACCCGGTATGCACCCTCATTGATAACAGCCGGAAAATCAGGAACATTTATTGTCATCACTTCAGTCCAGCCACCGTTTTCGTATTTGTCCCAGGTATAGGTAACATTACTTCCACTAATCGGAGCAACGCTTAAAGTGGCCGATGCTATATCTGCATAAAAAAATAAGGTATCTTTTTGTGGATACGCTGCATTGCCAGAGGCCGTAGCGTTATCAGATACAATGCTTACTGTTTGAGCAGAGAGTTGTGAGCTTGCAGCCAACAGAAAAATAAAAATATATTTAAACAAAGTGTTCATCGCTGTCTGTGCCAATTAAATTCAAACAAAAGTTCAAAGATATTTATTTAAACGCTTATGTAGAAAATAAATTGCCGATGAATATTTCAGATGGTACATTTTTGGCTGTGGAAAGATTGGAAAGGGTAACAGACCAATGCTATTTCGACCGTTTTGGAACAATACTCTTTTTATACGGTCATGTATATGTTTAAGGTCCGTCCATCTTTAAAGTAGTAAAACTAAATGTTTGGGATTCTAAGTTTTTTCCTTTGAGTTTAGCTTTTTGCACGTATTTATGGAAAGGAGTAGATCTGATAAAAACGCGGATTAATATTTTTATCCCGGGTTCCATTGGCTTTTATATCCCGCATAAAATGCGTTTGGGAAGTAAAATAATATTCATAAGTCTTGCCTTTTTTGTAATATTGACCGGATAGCTCAGTGTCGCCAACCAATTCGGGCATCACATTTTATGCGCGTGTACCTTTATGTTTTTCATTTAAAACAGGGCAGCAACCAATTGACTTTGACTATCGGGTGCCGAATTGATAATGTAGGCAACTATTACGGATCGATATATAATCGAGGTCAAAAGCTATTTTGATTTACGGATGTTTATATCTAAAACCGGATTTCTAAATTCTGAATCGTCATAATCCCAATTAAGGATATTGGATAAAGTAGGAATAATATGTGCCGTCATCTTTAGCTGCCCCCGATAGGAGGGATGCCAGTCGGATCCGAGATCATTTTGCTTATTTAATAAATAAGTAGGGATACCAATAAAATACAGTTTTTGATCATTGTATATTAAACGGGATGATTCCGTCACTTCTTTTATATTTGTGTAGGCTGGTTCATCTCTTAATGGCCC